>NZ_BAAFGR010000129.1:0-23770 GCF_041154655.1 Nocardia sp. JMUB6875 | reverse complement strand
GCACAAGCCAACTGCCGCGCCCGCAACGCCGCCACCAGAGCCTCATCATCCCCGGCCCGATCCGCCAGTTCCACGGCCGCCGAACTGGTCTCGTCGACCTCTGCCCAATACCCCAGATACACACCTGCTTCGGTCACCCGCGCCAACAACCGCGCCAGCAACGACTCGGGCAGCGGTGCAGACGAACTCCGGTCCGCCGCGCTGCCGTCGGGCTCACCGGCCGCAGCGGGACCAGAAACGGGCATCCCGAGGGCCTCGGTGCACCACTGGTGAATATCGCGGTCCCACAGCAGATTTCCCACGGGCTCCAGGACCAGCGCGCTCTCGGCGAGCAGGGTCGTATCGCCGGTCCGGTGGGCCTGAGCGCGCGCGGCGACGCAGTCGGCATGGGCGGGGTCGAGGTGACCGGCCCTCAGGTGAGCGGTCGCGCGGGCGACCAGAAGGCTGCCACGGTCGAAGGGGAGGCCGGTGGCGTGTTCGAGGGCGGTGCCGTAGAGGCGGGCGGCCTCCTCGAAGGCCAACTCGCGCAAGGCGTTGTCGCCCGCGCGGCGGGCCCAGTGGACGGCGGGTGCGCGGTCTCCGACCACGGCGGATTCGGCGTAATGGCGGGCCAGGGCAGCGGCATGGTGGTCGAGGGTGTCGGCATACAGGTCTTCGATAGCGCGGGCGGCGCGGGCGTGCAACAGGACGCGCTGCTGGAGGGGCAGGCCCTCGTGGAGGGCGGCGCGGACCAGGGCGTGTGTGAATCGGACTGTGCCGCCTGGTGATTCGAGAACCAGCAGGCCGGAGGCGGCGGCCGCGTCCAGGGCGGAGAGGCAGTCCAACACCGGACGGCCGATGAGCCGGGCGGCAACCGCCACGGAGAATTCGTCATCCAGAATTGCCGCGGCCCGCAACAGTTCCTGGGCGCGCGGCGGCAGGGTGGCCAAGCGGCCGCGCACCACCTCGCGCAGCGTGGCGGGCAGGCGCAGTTCTTCCAGGCCGCCGGACCCGCCCCGGCGGTCACGTAGTCCGCGACCGAGTTCCCTCAGGTAGAAGGGGTTTCCACCGCTCATCTCGAAAGCCTCGGCGGCGATACGCTCGGGCACTTCACGTTCCGCTGCGGCGCTCAGGCAGGCAGCCGAGCCGCGTGGCGAGAGCCCGCTCAGATCGAGCACATGGGTCAAGGGTTCGCGCAGTAGTTCCGGTGCGACGGCCCGCCATCCGTCCGAGCTGTCCGCGATCTCGTCCCGGGCGTTGGCGCACACCATGATTCGCTGCTCATGCCAGCCCCGCACGATGTGCAGCAGGGCCAGCAGCGACGGCTCATCGGCCCAATGGATATCGTCGATGACCAGCAGCGTGCCGCCCGAGTCGTCCGGCGGACCACTCGACTCGCCCGGCCTGCTGCCCGGGTCTCCCGGCATGTCGTTCGAATCGCCCGGCGCGGTGTCCCTATCGCCATTGAGCTGGGCGGCGAAAGTGTCGAAGAGCTGAAGGCGGTCGTCGCCCTCTGCGACCGGCGGCAGGTCGTCGAAGGCTTGGCGCCAGAGCCAGAAGGGTGGGGTGTCTCGGGCTTGGAGGGCGCGGGTCCAGAGGGTGCGGCCACCCCTCGTTCGGGCCCAGGTCGTGAGTTCGGTGGCCAGGCGGGTCTTGCCGATGCCTGCTTCGCCGCGGCAGATGATCAGCCGGGGGTGGCCCTGCGCCGATTCCTCCCAGTGTTGGCGCAGGTTGGCGAGCTCGCGCTCGCGGCCGATGAACTCGGTCGACACGGGTACCTCCGGGCCGCACGTTACTCGCACGCCGGGCGCTCCGCCCGGGATCGCGGGCGCTAATCGCGCAGGTCGGTGACCTCGCCCTCGAAGGCCTCGACGCGGGAGTCGGGGCCGGGCATGAGGCCGGTCTGCTCGAAGACGGGGAACAGGCGCTCGGCGGCGAACTTGTCGGCGAGAGCGGCCGATTCCCAGACGTCGACGATGTGCAGGGCGCCGTCGAGTTCACCCACGATGTGCAGCAGGTTCCCGGCGATCGGCTCCGGTCCCAGCGCCTCGTGGACGACGCGGTACTCCTTCAGTCCGACGCCCGGCGTGCGAGTGATGTGGATGTAGGACATGGTCTCCTCCTCCCGGAGTCACCCGTGGTGGATGACTCCGAAAGCGTAGGAAGACCACGCCCGCTCCGACTTCCGCCGAAATACTCACCCGCGCTACTCATCCCGCCCGCCGCCGATCAGAGTCCATCGAGCGGCACATCCTGGCAGGATGTGCCGCTCGGCGAACTAGCTGCTGGAGGCGCTGGCGAAGGGGGTGGTGGCGGGGAAGGACGAGCGGCGGGTGGGGTGTTGCCACAGGCCCTTTCGCTCGAGGATGGGGAGGACGCCCTCGCCGAACCAGTAGGCCTCTTCGAGGTGGGGGTAGCCGGAGAGGACGAAGTGGGAGATGCCGGCCTTGGAGTATTCGATGAGGCGTTCGGCGACTTCCTCGTGGGAACCGACCAGGGCGGTGCCCGCGCCGCCGCGGACGAGGCCGACGCCGGCCCAGAGGTTGGGGGCGATTTCGAGGCGGTCGGTGTTGCCGTTGTGGAGTTCGGACATGCGGCGCTGACCCTCGGATTCGCTCTGGGCGAGGGCGGCTTGGACGCGTTCGATATCGGCGGGGTCGATACCGGCCAACAACTTGTCGGCGACCGCCCACGCCTCCTCGGAGGTGTCGCGGGTGATGACGTGGATGCGCAGGCCGTAGTCGAGCTTGCGGCCGTGGTCGACGGCGAGGCCGCGAATCCAGTCGAGCTTGCGGCTCACCGCGAGCACCGGCTCACCCCAGGTGAGGTAGGTGTCGGCGTATCGAGCCGCCACCGGGCCCGCGGGGGCGGAGGAGCCGCCGAAGAAGACCGGCGGGATGGGATCGGGCCGGTTGCTCAGCAGCGCGTTCTCGACGTGAATGTGCTCGCCCTGGAACGTGATCGGCTCGTGCGACTCCCACAGCGACCGCACCACATGCAGGAACTCACCGGTCCGGGTGTAGCGGGACTCCTTGTCGGCGAAGTCGCCGTAGGCGGCCTGCTCCCGCGGCTCGCCGCCGGTCACCACATTGATGAGCAGCCGCCCCGCGGAATGCCGCTGGAAGGTGCCCGCCATCTGCGCGGCCAGCGTCGGGCTCATCAGCCCCGGCCGCAGCGCCACCAGGAATTTCAGCGTCTCGGTGGTCTCCACCAGCATGGCGGTGGTCAGCCACGCGTCCTCGCACCAGGAACCGGTGGGGGTCAGCACGGCCTCGAAGCCATTGGTCTCGGCGGCCGCCGAGATCTGGTTCAGGTAGTGCAGCGAGGCCGGGCGGTCACCCGACATCGGGGTGCCGTGGCCGCCGACCACCAGGCCGCGCGAGTCACCGGACGTGGGCAGGAACCAATGGAACGACAAGCTCATTCGGGGGACTCCTAGGAGGTGAAGCGGTCGTTGAAGCGGGTGTCGACGAAGTCGGTGATCTTCACCTTGCCGGGGATCAGCTTGGCGTCGGAGAAGGCGTCGGCCACCTGCTGTTCGGCGGCGATGGTGGCGTCGTCGAGCGGATGGTCCGCGACATTGCCGCGCTCGACCGCCAGCAGGGTGACGTCGTAGGGCACGCCGGTGATCTCGGAGGACCGCTTGGCCCATTCCTCGTGGTGGCCGGTGATCCAGACGTGCGCCCGCTGAATCCGGGTGAGCAGGTCGCGCACCGCGGCGGCGGTGGCCTTGTTCTGCAGGGTCTTGGTGCCGACGACGTAGAAGGCGTCGGGCTTCACGTAGCCGGTGCCGTCGGTCAGGACCCGGTTACCGGCCAATTCGGCCTGGGCCGAATAGGGATCCCACACCACCCACGCGTCGACCCGGCCGGTGGACAGCGCGGCCAGCGCGTCGGCGGGCTGCAGGTACTGCGGCTCGATATCGGAGAAGGAGAGCCCGTTCTTGGTCAGCACCGACAGCAGGTGGTAGTGCGCCGAGCTGCCCTTGGTGACCGCGATCTTCTTGCCGCGCAGGTCCTTCGGATCCTTCAGGGCCGAATCCTTGGGCACGATGATGGCCTGGCCCTTGGCGCCCGCGTCGTAGACCCCCGCGATCTTGATCTGCGACTTGGCCGCGGCCGCGAACACCGGCGGGGCGTTGCCGACGCCGCCGAAGTCGACCGACCCGGCATTGATGGCCTCCAGCATGGGCGGCCCGGCCGTGAAGCTGGCCCAATCCAGCTTGTACGGCAGGTCTTTCGCCACACCCGATACCTCGAGCAGGGCCTGCAGCGCCTGCCCCTTCTGATCGCCCAGGTGCAGGGTCACCTGCGACAGGTCCACCGAACCGTCCGCGTTCACGCCCTTGCTGTCACCGCCGGACGAGCACGCCGCCGTGACGAGGGCCGTGGTGAGCGCCAGGGCGGCGAACAGACGTTTGGACTTCATTCGTTGGTTCCTTCCAGGGTGACGCCCAGCTCGGCCAGCAAAGCCGTACGCAGGGCCAGGAATTCGGGGTGGTCGCGACGGCGCGGACGCGGCAGGTCGATGGCGATCTCGCGGCCGATGCGGCCGTCCACCAGGACCAGGGCGCGATCGGCGAGCAGCACCGCCTCGTCCACATCGTGGGTGACCAGCAGCACGCCGGGGCGGTGCTTGGCCCACAGGTCCAGCACCAGGCCGTGAATCGTGATGCGGGTCAAGGCATCCAGCGCGCTGAAGGGTTCGTCGAGCAGCAGCAGGTCGGGTTCGCGGACCAGGGCGCGGGCCAGCGAGGCACGCTGTGCCTCACCGCCGGAGAGGGTGAGCGGCCAGGCCCCGCCGCGCTCGGCCAGCCCGACCTCGGCCAGCGCGGCTTCCGCCGCGGCCTTTGGATTTTGGTGGCGCAGACCCAGGGTGACGTTGTCGCGCACGCGCTTCCACGGCACCAGGCGCGGCTCCTGGAAGGCGACCGCCACCTCACCGGAGACGGTCAGCTCCCCGTCGGTCTGGTCGTCCAGGCCCGCCAGCGCGCGCAGCAGGGTCGATTTGCCGGAGCCGCTGCGGCCCAGCAGGGCCACGAACTCGCCGGGCTTGATGTCCAGATCGATGCCGTGCAGGACCCGGCGCTCGCCGAAGTCCTTGACCAGACCGCGAATTCGCGCCACCGGCGCCGCACCGGGCGCACCGGCGACCTCGGCGGCACGGGAAGTCTCGGTGACCTCGACGGCCTCGGCGGTCTCGGTGACCTCCGTCAGCTCGGCCAGCGTCGCCGCGATCACCGAATCGGTCAGTGTGCCAGGAAGCCGCGTCGCCATGACAGCGCTCTCCTCTCGATCGAACGAACCAGGGCGTCGGTGAGCAGGCCGAGCAGGCTGTAGACCAGCAGCCCCACCACGATCACGTCGGTGCGCAGGAACTCGCGGGCGTCGTTGATCATGAAGCCCAGGCCCGCATCGGCATTGACCTGCTCGGCAACAATGAGCGCCAGCCAGGCCACGCCCAGCGACTGACGCAATCCGACCAGCGTCTGCGGCAACGCGCCGGGCAGCACGATATGGCGGATCAGCTGGAAGCGGTTCAGCCGCTGCACCTGCGCCAGCTCGGCCAGCTTGCCGTCCACGCTGCGGATGCCCGCGAAGGTGTTGAGGTACAACGGAACCGCCACGCCGAAGGCGACCAGCACGATCTTGGGCAGCTCCCCGATGCCGAACCACAGGATGAACAGCGGGATCAGCCCGTAGAACGGCAGTGTGCGCAGCATCTGCAGCAGCGGATCGACCAGGTACTCCCCCGCCCGGCTCAGCCCGGCCAGCAGCGCCAGCGCGATCCCGGCCACCGCGCCGATGGCGAAACCCAGTGCGGCGCGCTGCAATGACACCGACACCGCCTTGGTCAGGGTGCCGTCCTTGATCAGGTCAACGGCCGTCTGCACGACGGTCAGCGGGGAGGCGAGCAGGCGCTCCGGCAGCACACCGGTCGAACTCGCGATCTGCCAGATCACGACCACCAATACCGGTGCGACGAACCGTGCCAGCACGGCGACGCTCGGCAGGCGCAGGCGGGCCGCAACGGGCCTGGCCTGCACGGCAATTGAGGACACGAGAGCACCTCGGGGCGAATGGGGATGGGGACACCGGCGGTCGAGGGCCTTCGGCCGCCGACTCTGACCTTGCCGTTACAGACCGCCCTGGTCACCGGTTGTAATCCGCGTGATTCTGGGCTTGCCCCATCCCCCGACTGCCACAATGGATCCGCAGCGAGGAGCCGAGGACACGGAATGAGCAGTCCGAATCACCCGCTCACCGTCGGATCCCGGTTCGGGCCGTACCGCCTGGATCGATTGATCGGGCGCGGGGGCATGGGCGAGGTGTACCAGGCCTACGACACGGTCAAGGACCGCACGGTGGCCATCAAGGTGCTGCCCGAGCGGCTCGCCGAGGACAGCGTGTACCGGCAGCGCTTCCAGCGCGAATCCCATGCGGCGGCAAGGCTCCGGGAAGCCCACGTCATCCCGATTCACGACTACGGCGAGATCGAGGGCCGCCTGTTCATCGATATGCGGCTGGTGGACGGCGACAGCCTGCGCTCACTGCTGCACCGGCACGGGCCCGGCTCGCCCGAGCACGCGGTCTCGGTGGTGGAACAGGTGGCGGCGGCGCTCGACGCGGCCCACCACGACGGCCTGCTGCACCGGGATGTGAAGCCGGACAACATCCTGCTCACTCATGAGGGCTTCGTCTATTTGGTGGATTTCGGCATCGCCCGGTCCGTCACCGACGAATCCCTGACCCGCGACGGCGGGGCCGTCGGCACCTACCGCTACATGGCCCCCGAACGCTTCTCCGCCGTCGACCTCGGCCCCACCGCCGACGTCTACGGCCTGGCCTGCGTCCTCTTCGAATGCCTCACCGGCACAAAGCCGTTCTCCGGCGGCAATGACGCGCAGATCATGCGCGCCCACCTGTTCGATCCCATCCCCCGCCCCAGCCTGGTCCGCCCGACCGTCCCGGCCGCCTTCGACGCCGTCGTGGCCCGCGGCATGGCCAAGGACCCGGGCGACCGCTACGCCAGCGCGGGCGAACTGGCCGCGGCGGCGCGGGCCGTGCTCACCGGCTCGACGTCCGGCGACACCGGTGCCGCCCGGCCGGTCGCGAATCCCACCGGGGCACCGGTGGATACGACCGAGACGGTGACGGACCGATCCGACCCGGGTACCGGCGGAACCGGTGAAAGCCGACCGAACGGCACCACCGGCCACCCCGGGCGACGCCCGCGCCGGATCGCGGCGGTGCTGGGCGTGCTGCTCCTGGTCGCGGGCTCACTGGCCTTCGCGGGCTGGGCATACTGGCAACGAACCACGCCGGGCACACCGGTCCCGGATGCCCTGACGCTGCGGCCCGCCGACATCGAGGTGCTCGCGCTGGTCCCCGGGACCGGATATCACCGGGCCAATTGCGTCCACGCCGATATGGATTCGCACGGAACGTCCTTCATCCTGTGCGATCCGAACGTGGCCGCCGCCGCACCGGCGGCCCGCTTCTTCCGATTCCACACCGCCGACGCCATGCACGAGTACTACGCCTCCACTTACCTGGGCGTCTTCGGCGCGACCAGTTGTCCGTCGGATCCGGCGGGCAAGGACGGCGCGCTGCTGGACCAGGGCAAGGAGGTCGGCCGCAAGGCCTGCTTCCTCGATCGCAGCCGGGGCACGCCCGCGCCCGGCCTGGTCCTGACCGATGAGACACAGCTGGTCATCTCCGCCTACATCTGGGACAACACCGACCTGACGGCCGCCCGCGACTACGACGCCAAGAACAACTCCCGCCGCCTCCGGTCGAAGGAAAGCGGCCGGGACCCCGACGATTTCACCGCCGAGGACCGCGCGCTGCTGAAACATACGAACGACCCCTATATCGACCGCAACTGCCGCCACGCCGATCCGCCCGTGGCCGGAGCGATGGCGGTCGTCGCCTGCGATGAGGCGCTCGCCGCACCCGGGGTCACCTTCGCCACCTATCGCACCAAGGACCTGGCGCGAATCATCTATCAGAGCGAACTGAGCCAGCTCTCGGGTCGGTCCTGTGGCGGTGGCGGGGGCGCCGATGACGTCTGGCGACAGCGTGACACTCCGGTCGGCCGCTACTTCTGCTATTTCGACGCCACCGCCGAGCATCCGCACCAGATCCTGATCGCGATCTACGACGATCTGAACATGCAGGTCGAACTCGACGGGCTACCGGCCGAAAACCCCGGGACCGCACCGAAAACCGCGGCGGAACTCAACACCTGGTTCCTGGCGCACTTCGGCAAATAGCGCACACTTCGGCAGACAGGGTGGTGCCGGGTTCCCTCCGCAGCTGGGAACCCGGCACCGAGTCGGCCCCGGTGTGGGCGGAGACCGACGACTTGCGCGCCGTTTCGGCGCTGGCTTTCAGTGACCGTCGCGGACGATCTCCACGGCGCGGCTGAGAATGCCCAGGCCGTGGGTGATCTCGTCATCGGTGACGGTCAGGGGCGGCAGCAGCTTCACGACTTCGTCGTAGCTGCCGGAGGTTTCGACGAGCAGGCCGTGCTCGAAGGCGACGCGGCAGACCTTGGTGGCCTGCGAGGCGTCGGCGAACACCAGCCCTTGCACCAATCCGCGTCCGCGCGTGGAGATTCCGCTGAAGGACTCGGTGAGCGAGACGAAGTGGTCGTGGATGCGGGCGCCCTTGGCCAGGGTGGCGGTCGCCAGGCGATCATCGGACCAGTAGTGGCGCAGCGCCACCTCGGCGGTGATGAAGGCGGCATTGTTGCCGCGGAAGGTGCCGTTGTGCTCGCCGGGGGCCCACTGGTCCAGCTCGCGGCGCATGAGCACCAGCGCCATCGGGAGACCGTAGCCGCCAATGGATTTCGAGAGCGTCACGATATCGGGGGTGATGCCCGCGACCTCGAAGGAGAAGAACGGTCCGGTGCGCCCGCAGCCCATCTGGACGTCGTCGACGATGAGCAGGATGCCGCGGTCCGCGCACAGCTCGGCGAGGTGGCGCAGCCATTCGGGGCGGGCCACATTGACCCCGCCCTCGCCCTGCACGGTCTCCACGATCACGGCGGCGGGCTTGTCCAGCCCGGACGAGCTGTCGTCGAGGGCCCGGCGCATCCACGAAAGATCCTCGGGCTCATCGAGATAGCCGTCATAGGGCATCGGGACGGCGTGCACCAGCGGCACGCCCGCGCCCGCGCGCTTGGCGGCATTGCCGGTGACCGAGAGCGCGCCCAGGCTCATGCCGTGGAAGGCGTTGGTGAAGTTCACGACGGTGGTGCGGCCGGTGACCTTGCGCGCCAGCTTGAGCGCGGCCTCGACGGCATTGGCTCCGGTGGGGCCGGGGAACTGGACCTTGTAGTCCAGCCCGCGCGGGGCCAGCACCAGATCGCGCATGGTCTCGAGCAGCCGGGCCTTGGCGACGGTGGACATGTCCAGGCCGTGAGTGATGCCGTCGCCGATCAGGTAGTCGAGCAGCGCCTGCTTGAGCACCGGATTGTTGTGCCCGTAGTTGAGCGCGCCCGCGCCGGCGAAGAAGTCCAGGTAGTCGCGGCCGTTCTGGTCGGTGAGCCAGGCGCCGCGGGCGGTGTCGAAGACGGTCGGCCAGGAACGGCAGTAACCACGCACATTCGATTCGAGCGCCTCGAAAACGGTCGTCTCGGCCATGGTCATCTGGGTCCTCGCATCGCAACAGAGTGAAACGCTGATGTTTCTACCAGCCCTCAGTCTGAAACGTGACTATTTTCGACAAATTTCGCCGAGCACCGCTGCGTTTTGCCCAAACCCGGCCCCCGACACCGCCGTTCCCGTAACGTGAACCTCTTGTGCGCAGCGACGTGGGGGTCTACTGGCAGCTGGTCAAGGCAGGGTTTCGCAGACAATCGCACTACCGGCTCGCCATGCTGGCCGGCCTCATCACCAACCTGGTCTTCGGTTTCGTGCGGGCCGCGGTGCTGATGGCGGCCGTGCGGGCCAACAGCGGCTTCGGCGGCTACACCCAGGGCACCATCGGGGCCTACATCTGGCTGTCGCAGGGACTGCTCGGCGCGATCGCCTTCTGGACGCTGCCCGATATCGTGGAGCGCATCCGCACCGGCGATGTGGCCATCGACTTCCTGCGGCCCATCGACATCCAATTCGCCCATCTGGCCGAATATCTGGGCCGGGCCATCTACTCGCTGATCCCGCGCGGGGTACCCAGCATCCTGGTCGGCGTGCTCACCTTCGGGCTGGCGTTCCCGAGCACGGCCGGACCCTACGTGCTCGGCGGCATCAGCCTGCTGCTGGCCATGGCGCTGTCGTTCCTGTCCATGTTCGCGGTGAGCCTGGCCGGTTTCTGGCTCATCGAGACCCGCGGGCTGCGCGCGCTGCACATGATCTGCGGCACCTTCCTGGCCGGGCTCTTCGCACCGCTGTCGCTGTTCCCGGGATGGTTGCGCGCCATTGCCTACGCCACCCCGTTCCCCTCCATGCTGCAATGGCCCATCGATGTGCTCTCCGGTCGGACCGCCGGGTTCCACGCCATGGAAATCGTTGTCGTGCAATGCTTCTGGTTACTGGTTCTAGTAGGCGTCGGCCAGCTGCTGCTGCGGGCCGGACGCCGCAAGCTGGAGGTGCAGGGTGGGTGAGGCACGCCCCTCACGGCTCACGCCCTACCGCGCCGTCCTGGGGTCGCGGCTGCGTGCGCAACGGGCCTATCCGGTGTCCTTCGCCACGGACCTGCTGAGCGCCTTCCTGATCGGGCTGGTGGAATTCGCCGAGATGTGGGTGATTTTCCACAATGTGCCGCGCCTGGGCGGGCTGGATCTGAACGGCATGATGGTGCTGTTCGGGCTCAGCAACACCAGTTTCGCGATCGCCGACATGATCGTCGGGCACGCCGACACGCTGCCCACCTATATCCGCATGGGCCGCCTCGACGCCTTCTATCTGCGACCGCAGCCATTGCTGCTGCAGCTCATGACCAGCGATATCCAGTTGCGCCGGATCGCGCGCATCGCGGTGGCGGCCACCGTGCTGGCATTCGGATTGTCGCGCAACAATATCGAATGGACACCTGAACACACCCTGTTGTTCATCATGACGCTCTGCTCCGGAATCGCCATCTTCTCCGGGCTTTTCGTGTGCGCGGCCGGGGTGCAGTTCTTCTTGATCGACGGCGCGGAACTCACCAATGCCTTCACTTACGGCGGGTCGTATGCGTCCATGCAACCGACGTCGGTGTTCCCGACACCGATGAAACTCGTTTTCGGATTTCTGATTCCGGTCGCCTTCACCTCGTATGTCCCGGCCATCGCCCTGCTCGGCAAGCCCGGTCCGGCATTGCTGCCGAGCTGGCTGGCCTGGGCCGCCCCGATCGCGGCGCTGTGGGTGTGGGCGGCGGCATTGTTCCTGTGGCGACTGGGCACCAAGCACTATCAAGGAGGCGGCGGGTGAGCGCTGCGATCATCGATATCGAGGGCCTGACAAGAACTTTCGTGCTCAGCCGCAAGGAGGGCCGCTGGCGGCGGCGACGCGAGCTGCTGACCGCGGTGGACGGCATGAGCTTCCGCATCGAACCCGGTGCGGCGGTCGGATACATCGGCGCGAACGGGGCGGGCAAGTCCACCACCATCAAGATGATCACCGGCATCCTGGTGCCCACCGCCGGAAGATTGCGGACCTGCGGGCTCGACCCGGTCCGGCAGCGGCGCGAGCTGGCCGGGCGGATCGGGGTGGTGTTCGGGCAGCGCTCGCAGCTGTGGTGGGATCTGCCGCTGCGGGAATCGTTCTCGATCCTGGCGGCCATCCACCGGCTCGCGCCCGCGGCGGCCCGCGCCCGCACCGACGAGCTGGTCGGGCAGCTGGAGATGAGCAGCACCCTCGATACCCCGGTGCGGCAGCTCTCGCTGGGCCAGCGCATGCGCGCGGAAGTCGCGGCGGCCCTGCTGCATTCGCCGGAACTGGTGATCCTCGACGAGCCGACCATCGGCCTGGATGTGTTGTCCAAGCAGCGATTACGCGAGTTCCTGCGCTACGAGCGCACCCAGCGCGGCACCACGCTGCTGCTCACCACCCACGATATGGGCGATATCGAGCGGCTGTGCGAACGAGTCCTGGTGGTGGACCACGGCCGGCTGGTCTACGACGGCTCGCTGACCGGACTCGGCGCGACCGTCGGCGCACAGCGCGTGCTGACCGTCGACCTCGCCGAGCCCACCGCGGACCTGGCCGACCTGCCCGGCGCGAAGCTGCTCGACAGCGAGGGTTCCGGGATGCGGCAGCGGCTGGCCTTCGACACCGAGATCACCACTGCCGCACAGTTGCTCACGGCCGTATCCGCACGCGCGGAGGTCCGCGACCTGTCCATCGAGGAACCCGATATCGAGGACGTGGTGCGGCGGCTCTACGAGGCCGCGGCGTCGGGCTCCCTCGCGCCCTGATCGAGCCGGAACGGCGGGTAGACGTCGGTCATCAGCGAGACGTAGGCGCGCACGCGCAGCGACCAGCGGTTGACGCCCATGGCGAAGTCGTAGAGGCCCGGCGGGTAGACCGACGTGAAAAGCAAACCTATGGCGGCGATTATCAACAGGATCGGCAAGAGCGACACCATATTCCGGCCGCCGCCCAGGAACGCCGCGACGATCAGGAAGTGCGGAATCGCCAGCAGCCACCATTTGATCAGGACCAGCCAGCGGTTGAGCCGTTCCGGATAATCGACCTCCAGATCGGCGGGGTAATTCGGATCGGCCGCCAGGCTGAACGGTGGGTAGCGGTCGGTTCCCAGTTGTGAGAGCGCGTAGAAGCGAACCCGCCAACTCCAGCGCAGCACACCGACATTGAAGTCGAACAGGGTGCGCGGATAGACCTCGGTAAAGAGGATGGCGAAGAACGCGATGATCGAGACGACGAGATAGGCGATGCTCAGAAAGAGCAGGACGATGAGGTGTGGAATGGCAAGTATCCACTTGACGATCCACATCCAGCGCGACAACCCCGGATCGAGGTCGCCGCGCACACGCACCGGATAAACGGGATTTGGCGCCATGGCGTCACTCCTCTCGAGTGCCGGGCGGCCGCGGCGCCAGCACAGGCACTGCCGCCTCGCGACCGCCACCGGAACAGCGGTGAGCCGATGTTCACCCCATTGTTTCCCCGGCGACGCGGGGAACACATCTGCTTCTCACAGATTGTGAGCAGATTTGTAATAGCGCGCGCGACAGCGAGTTCCGCACACCACACAGACACGTTTCGAATTGCGGGCCGCGGCCGGGTGTGACACGTTGCTGACTATTCTCCATGTGCTCGGCCCGGGTCGGCACGACAGCTGATCATCAGGAGACGGAGTGAAGGTGCGTCCGGCGAAAATGTTGCCGCCAGGTAACGTGAAACGCACGCCGACAAGGGAATTGCTTCGGCCGCGCACCATTCGGGCGCGCTTGCGCCGCATTCTGGTGGTCTCGATCGCATTGGTGCTGGCCCTGCTGACCGTCATCGTGATCGGCGAGGTGAACAGCTTCCGGGCCACCGGCGAGACCGCGCGGTCGGTGCGGCTGGCGCTGGCGGTCCAGGATCTGGTGCACGAGGTGCAGCGCGAACGCGGCCTCACCAACGGCCTGCTCGGCGGCGACGTCGCGGCGCGGCCGGCGGTCGGCAATCAGCGGCTGGCCACCGACAGCGCGCTGCAGGCGTTGAATCAGGCGCTCAGCGAGCAGCCGCCGGGATCGGATCTGGTGCGCACGGCCCTGACCCAGTTCTCGGGGGTGACGGCGACGCGGTCCGAGGTGGACGCCGGGCGCACCGACCGGTCGGCCACATTCACCTTCTATACCAACGCCATCGCCGCGCTCAACCAGGCGCGGCCGGGCCTCGACAGCGCCCACGACGGCCAGCTGTGGCGCGGCCTGCAGACGCTCTACGCGCTCGGCGACGTCAAGGAGTTCACCGGGCAGGAACGCGGATTCCTCAACGGCGTCTTCGCCGCCGGCGGCTTCGCGCCCGGCGAGTACGTGCGCTTCCTCGATATCCGCGCCGCCAAGCAGGCCGCCGTCACCGCCTTCGAACGCGATGCCACGCCCGCCCAGCGCTCACTGCTCTACACCGCCATGCGCACCGATGAATCGGTGCGGGCCGGTGAGGCCGAGGCGGTCGCCATCGCCTCGGTGCTGGGACCGGTCACCGAGGCGGTGAACCCGGCCGACTGGTGGCGTCAGATGACCTCCATCATCGACGGCGAGCGCGGCGTGCAGCGCAGCGTCGGCAACGAGATCACCGCGCGCGCTTCGGATCTGCGCCGTGAGGCCGCCCTGATCCTCGGGGCCTACGCGCTGGCCGCCGCGCTCGCCATCGCCGCCGAGATCGCCTTGGTGGTCGCCTCGATGCGGGCCATCGTGCGCCCGCTGGCCGAACTCGCCGCGGAGGCCGACGTGGTCGCCGGGGAGCGGCTGCCGCAGCTCATCACGGCCTGGGAGACCTCCGACGGCGCGGACCCGGATCCGCCGGAGCCGGTGCGCGCCGACGAAAGCACCGGAGCCGAAATCGTTTCCGTGGCCCGGGCGCTGGACCGGGTGCAGACCACCGCCTACGAGCTCGCCTCCGCCCAGGCCCGGCTGCGCCGCAACAGCACCGAATCCATGGCCAACCTGGCCCGGCGCAATCAGAACCTGGTGCGCCGCCAGCTCGGGCTGATCAGCGACTTCGAGCGCGAGGAACTCGACCCCAACGCGCTGTCGAAGCTCTTCGAGCTCGACCACCTGGCCACCCGCATGCGCCGCAATGCCGAGAGCCTGCTGGTGCTGGTCGGCGAGTCCAGTCCACGGCGCTGGTCCAAGCCCATCCCGCTGACCGACGTCATCCGGGCCGGGCTCTCCGAGGTGGACGACTACCGGCGGGTGGTGCTGCGGCGGGTGGACGAGATCGCCATCGCGGGTGCGCATGTCAGCGAGGTCGCGCACATGCTGGCCGAACTCATCGAGAACGGGCTGTCGTTCTCCCCGCCCGATCTGGAGGTCGAGATCTACGGCCGCCGACTGGGTGCGCGCTACATGATCGCGGTCGTCGACCACGGGGTCGGCATGCCGCCCGATCAGCTCGCCGTCGCCAATGCCCGGCTGCGCGGGGAGGCCGACTTCCTGGTCGCGCCGACCCGGTTCCTGGGCCACTACGTGGTGGGTCGCCTGGCCCGGCGACTCGATATCGAGGTGGAGCTCACCGTCTCGCCGACCAGCGGCGTGGTGGCGCGCATGCTGCTGCCCGCCGAACTGCTGGGCGATACGGCTGCCGAGCGGCCCGCACCGGCGGGGGATGCCAAACACGCTGCGGGAGCACAGCTTCCGACCGTCGTGGACACCATGCCGGAATCCCGGCCGGGACGGCACAGCTCTCCGCATACTCCGGCGACGGATCCGGTATTCGACACCGGCACAGCGGCTTTCGCGGCACTGACCGAGGCCTTCCACGCGGAACCGGCACCAGAGACCGCACCGCGGCCCAACGGTGTGACCAACGGATTCTCCGCCCACTCCAACACGATCAAGCTCGTGCCTCTGCCCGGCCCGGTCGAGGCCGCAGCGCCATCGACCACCGCACCCCCCACCACAGCGCCGCATGCCACGGCGGCCGAGCGCCTGTTCGGCGGACCCACCACCGGATCCTTTGCCATCCCGGCTGTTTCGGACCGCACCGACGAACCCGCGCCGATTTCGGCAACCTCACCGGTCAACGGCAGCCACGTTTCGGCAGCCGTCCCGGAGGTGCAACGTACGCGAAACGGTCTCGTCAAGCGCGCCAGGAAGACTCGCGAGCAAACGGGTACGGCACCGGGCGGCGCCGCACCGGCAACCCAGCGCCCCGCCGCCCCGCCGCTCGCCGACCGCTCACCCGATCAGGTGCGCAGCATGCTCGCCGGATTCCGATCCGGGCATCGCCGCGGACAGGACGAACAGAGCGGGCCGAGTGGACATCACTCGCAACGCGAGGGCGGCCACCACGCGCAGAGCGAGGGTGGAGTGCCACGACCCGGACCGAGAGCATAGGAGAACGCCGCGTGACGACCCACTACACCGATACCGATCCGCACACCTTCAACTGGCTGCTGGCCGACTTCGTGCGCACCACCGACGGCGTACGCGACGCCGTGGCGGTGTCCTCCGACGGACTGCTCATGGCCATGTCCACCGGTCTGGACCGGACCGCGGCCGACCGGCTCGCCGCCATCGTCTCCGGACTCACCAGCCTGGGCCGAAGCGCCTCGCGCAGTTACGATTTCGACGGCCTGCGGCTGATCATGATCGAGATGGGGCGGGGCTTCCTGCTGGTCTCCGCCATGAGCAACGGCAGCTGCATCGGGGTGATCGCCGACCACAACGCCGATGTCGGGCTGGTCGGCTACCAGATGGCGGTGCTCGCCGACCGCGCCGGCGCGCTGCTCACCCCGTCGCTCATCTCCGAGTTGCGAGAGTCCTTGAGCCGATGAACGATTCGCACCGGTTGCCGGACGAGCGCATGATCGCGCTGACCCGCCCCAGCGGCTGGTCCGGTGCCTCCGCCTCCGAAAACGCCGCTCGGAACCAGGGATTGGACGACGCCGAAGAGCAGGTCGTGCGTCCCTTCATGATGACCTCCGGCCGCACCACCCCGGTCGTCGACGGCCTGCGCCTGGAAACCCTGGTGCGCGCCACCCCCGCGGCCCTGTCCGCGCCGCTGCGCTTCGAACTCGAACGGGTGGTCCGGCTCTGCCAGCACCCGCATTCCATCGCCGAAATCGGTGCGGCCCTGCGGGTCCCGGTCGGGGTGGCGCGGGTGCTGGTCAGCGATCTGGTGCACGCCGGGCACGTCTCGGTCGGCACCACCGACGAACTCTCCACCGCTGCTCTGGAAAGGATCCGGGACCTTGTTCGGAACCTCTGAAATACCCGGCGATCCGGCGCCGATCTCCGGCGATACGATGCCGCTGGCCTCCTCGGTGAAGATCGTGACCAGCGGCGGATTCGGGGTCGGCAAGACCACCTTCATCGGAGCCATCTCCGAGATCGAGCCCCTGGCCACCGAGGCGGCCATGACCGAAGTGTCCATGGGAGTGGATGATCCGGGTCTGGCCACCGGCAAGACCACCACCACCGTGGCCCTGGATTTCGGCCGCATCACCCTCGACCGCAATCTGGTCCTCTACCTCTTCGGCACCCCGGGACAGGAACGCTTCGAATTCCTCTGGGACGACCTGCTCGACGGCGCACTGGGCGGGGTCATCCTGGTCGACACCGGGCGGATCGAGGACTGCTATCCGGTGCTCGACTACTTCGAGCAGCGCGGGACGCCATTCGTGGTGGCCGTCAATCGATTCGAGACCGGGCCGCGCTTCGCGCTCGAGGAGGTCCGCGAGGCGCTGGATCTCCCCCCCGGCATCCATCTCATGGATTGCGATGCCCGCGACCGGGAATCGGTGAAACTGGTCCTGGTGGCGCTGCTCGAGCAGATTCTGCAAGCCCGCCGCACCCCTGCGCTGGCGGTCTGAGCGAACTGTACTGGCGGTCCGATCGGTACCGTGCCGGTGGTCCGAGCCGACCGCCAAAAATCGCCCCGAGTGCGTACGCACTCGGGGCGATTGCCCGAAAACCCTTCGCGTTATTGCGAATTAGCGGCCGAAAGAACCGGTCCACAGGGTGTTGAGAAGACCACCCAGGGCCGCGCTACCGGTGTTGAGCACGCCGTTCAGCGCCGCGGAACCAGTGTCGATGATAACCGGGATCATGTTTCAACCTCTCTCTGTGTGTCGCCGCCGTTCGGGATTTCCGCTCGACGACTGGACCCACACTGCCCAGAGAGACTTACGCGAACCTGGTGCGTAGCTGAGATGTAGCTGAGACGGGGTGTGTGACCCGTCACAGAAGAGAGGACTGTCCAGTTCCTACTGCGGCGGGGTCGCGCCCGCGGAGTACAGACTCACCTCGCCATCCTCCCCCAGGAACGCGTTGACCAGCATCGTTCCGCTGGAACGCAATTCGTCGGGGTCCGGCGCGGCGGTCGTGATGGAGATCTGCGGCACCGCCGCCCAGTTCACGACAAACCGATCGGGCGGGCCGTTGTCGTCGGACAGATGCGCGAGACGGAATACCGACACCGTTCGGCGAACTATGAGATTTCGGACGACTTCGGCAATTCGCTCAGGGTCTTCCAGCGCGAACATGAAACCGAATCGTAGCTCCGGTGAGGACGCGTAGGCGGGCACGAATACCGAGGCTAACGGACTATGGCGCGTCGCGCTCTCGGCACGCCGCACAGATAGCTATTCATAAGCCTCGGTAACCGATCATCGCGGCCCGAAGCCTCGTCCCGGTCGAGGTCAGCCGTCGAACCCGTCTCACACACCGCCCGCGCAGGTGTCGATCCGCCTTCAACCGCAGCGCCCATGTGACCGTCTTGTAATGCTGTATAACGATTTTCAGGCAGCTTCGCCGATCACGCGCCGGATGGTTGCGCCCCTTCGACTATCGCGCTTTCCTGAATATGTCCCGCATTATCGGACAGTCTTCTCATCGCATCGTCGCGGTTTTCCCGGTTACTTCACCGTGTCTTTGGTGGTGGGCTGTTGCGTTCCGGGTGCGGGGCTGCGCCGGAGCCGAGGGGAGCCCCTCCCCGAAACCCCCTCGGCCCTGGCGCATCCACACATGCGCCGGCCGAGGGTGGGAAAAATGGCATTCGACTACAGCGGAGCGGGATTCGGCGCAGAGCTCCCCTCGCCATCGACCTTGTTACGCGCGTTCCGGGAGCCGGTCGGCTCCGATCGGCGTGATCGCGACATCCTCGAATCCGCTCACGAACTGGTGCGATGCCATGAGGAGCGGCAGCGGGCGCTGGAAGCCGCGCACGCCGCCGAGGCCACGCCCGATGATGTCGCCGACTGCAGCCACCGCCTCGACCGGATCGACGAGCGCCGGGCCGAGCTGGTGGCCCGCATCGACGAATGGGTGGCGGTGAACATTCCGCACCGCGCCGGGGCCTCGCTGCATACCGAGACCCTCGGCGCGGTGATCGACCGGATGGCCGCGAAATGGGTTGTGGCGCAACGGGCTCTGGGTACGACCGAGGATGAGCCGGTGCGGCCTTCGAAAGCGGCCGACGGGCGCGGGCGGCGACACGCGGTCGCGCACCGCATCAGCGAGGACCGGCCCCGCCGCGGGGTGGACACCGAGGCCCACCTGCAGTGGTACCGGCTCGCCGAACTCGCCGACGGCTACAAGGATCTGATCACGGAAGTCGCCCAGCACCGCAGACGACTCCCGACGTGGTGATCACCGGGGGTCGATGACCTCGGCGTCGATGACCTCATCGCCCGTGACGCGTTCGCCGGCGACCGGCTTCGTCGCCGAATCAGCTTGCGCGGGTGCGGGTTCCGGGTCGTCGTCGAAATCGTCGAGGTCGTCGGCCAGGCTTTCGGCGGTGGCGCGCTGGGCGGCCGCGTCCTGCTCGGCGGCGACGGCGGCCTCACGCATCTCGATGGCGTCGGTGATCCAGTCACCGATTTCCCGGGTCACCTCGGCGACGGTGCCGGTGATGATCGATGCGATATTGCCGACGTGTCGCGCTCCCGACGCCGTCAATTCCTGGACCAGATCCTTGTTGCTCTCGAATTTAGAAATCATTCACACGCCCGCTTCACTTGGCTGCTGCCCCCGGCGCATCACGATAACACCGGCTTGCTCACCATTCTTGACCAGGAACGGCGGCAGCGCGAGCTTGAACAGCTTGGCCCAGACCGAGCCGATCTGCCGCGAGAAGCCACCCATGTTGTAGGGCAGGCCGTGCTTCTCGCACAGCGCCTTCACCACCGGCGCGATCTCCGGGTAGCGGTTGGCGGGCAGGTCCGGGAACAGGTGGTGCTCGATCTGGTGCGAGAGGTTTCCGGACATGATGTGGAACAGCTTGCCGCCGTCGATGTTCGCCGAGCCGAGCATCTGGCGCACGTACCACTCGCCCTGCGTCTCCTCGGCGCACTCCTCCTCGGTGAACGTCTGTACGCCGGTGGGGAAGTGCCCGCAGAAGATGATGGAGAAGGTCCACAGGTTGCGCACGATATTGGCGCTGAAGTTGGCGGTCAGGGTGGACAGGAACAGCGGGCCGGTCAGCGCCGGGAACACCACGTAGTCCTTGAGCACCTGCCGGCTGGCCTTGCGCCACTGGCCCTTGAGCAGGGTCTTGATCTCGGACCAGGACTTCTTGCCCTTGAGGATGTTCTCGACCTCGAGGTCGTGGCCCATCACGCCCCACTCGAAGGCCAGCATGAGGATGAAGGCGTAGAGCGGGTTGCCCAGCCGCAGCACGTTCCAGCTCTGCGCCTCGTCCACGCGCAGGATGCCGTAACCGATGTCGCGGTCCATGTCGAGGATGTTGGTGTAGGTGTGGTGCATGTAGTTGTGCGAGTGCCGCCACTGGTCGCCCGGGCAGACCGTATCCCATTCGAAGACGCGGGAATTCAGGGTCGGCTCGCGCATCCAGTCCCACTGGCCGTGCATGACGTTGTGGCCGATCTCCATATTGTCGAGGATCTTGGAGATGCTCAGCGCGGCCACGCCCGCCAGCCAGAACGGCGGCAGGAAGCCCAGGTAGAGCAGGCCGCGCCCGGCGATCTCGAAGCCGCGCTGGGCCTTGATGACGCTGTAGATGTAGTCGCGGTCGCGGTCGCCCAGATCCGCGGTGATGCGGGCACGCAGGGCATCGAGTTCGCGGCCGATCTCCTCGACCTGCTCGACGCTGAGGACCAGCGGGCCCTCGGGGGTTTCGGTAAGAATCGCCATGATGGCTCCTGTGATCAGAGATATGTACAGCTAGCGGTGTCGACGGTCAGATAGCGATGTCGACGTCCCCGACCGGGGCGCTGATGCAGAGCTGGATGGGCTGATCCGGGTCGCTGTCGAGCTCCCCGGTGCGCAGATTGCGGGTGCAGCCACTGCGCTTGACGGCCGTGCAGGTGAAGCAGATGCCCATGCGGCAGCCGTAATCCGGGCTCAGGCCCGCGGATTCGGCCTGCTCGAGCAGGGATTCACCGGTGTTCTCCGAGACCACGCCGCTGCCGGAGAAGGTGGTCTTGCCCTCGGCCTCGGTGGGATCGATGACGGTGGTGGCGAGGGTGAACTCCTCGCTGTGCAGCCGGTCGGCCAGCTGCTCGGCCTCGTAGACGGTGCGGACCGCGGCCATCAGTCCGGGCGGGCCGCACAGGTAGGTGCGGGCCGTGGCGAACCAGGGCGCCAATGCCTCGAGTTCGTCGTAGCTGAAATGCGGGTGACGCTGGGTCTCCGGGTAGCGGAACTCGATGCGCACGTTGTTGTGCTGCATGGCGATCGCCTCGAGTTCCTCGCGATGCGGGACCCATTCCGGAGAACGGTTGTAATGCAGGAACAGGATGCGGCCCTGGTAGCCCTCGTTGGCCAGGGTGCGCAGCATGGACAGCACCGGGGTGATTCCGCTGCCGCCGCTGATCAGCACGATCTGCTCGGGCCGCGGCTCGGGCAGGTGGAACACGCCCCCGGCGGGTTCGAGGTCGACGACCATGCCGGGAATCGCGTTGTCGTGCAGGTAGTTCGAGACCAGCCCCTCGGGGTGGGCCTTGATGGTGAGCTCGATGTGCCGGTCACGGCGGCCTTCGGCATTGACCGGCGAATAGCAGCGGTTGTGGCGGACGCCGTCGATCACCACACCGATCTGCACGTACTGCCCGGCGACGTGGCCGGTCCACTGCCGGGAGGGCTTGAGGGTGAGGGTGATCGAGCCCACCGCGCTCCGCCGGACATGGGTGATCTCCGCGCGCATGGCGCGCAGCGCCAGCGTCGGGCGGACCAGCTCCAGGTAGCGGTCCAGCGGATGCGGGGTGGTCATGGTCCTTTGCACCAGGTCGATCAGTCCGACCATGCGAGCCTCCTGGATTTCGGTGCACATCTGTACACTGAACTAGTCTGCCGGGTGAGACCCCTCCAGTTCAACCGGCGGTTCGTGTGACCCACGCGACATCTCTCGAATGGAACGAATGTGAACGCATGTATGCTCATCGAGATGAGCGAGCAGGCAGCTACCCGAGTCGAGCGCAAGGAGCGCACCCGCGCGGCGCTGCTCGACGGCACCCTCGCCCTGGCCGCCGACCGCGGCTTCGCGGCCCTGTCACTGCGTGAGATCGCCCGCTCGGCCGGCATCGTGCCCACCGCCTTCTACCGGCACTTCACCTCCCTCGACGAGCTCGGCACGACCTTGGTCGAGGCGGGCGTGCGGCAATTGCGCTTGGCGCTACGGGAAATGCGGCGCACCCCGAACGCGACACTGGCGGAGACCGTGCGGTTCGTGTTCGAGCAGGTGGATGGCAAACGGGATCTGTGGGGATTCCTGATCCGGGAACGCCATGGCGGCTCGGCGGCGCTGCGCGGTGCGATTTCGGTCGAAATGCAGTTGATCGAGCGGGAATTGGTGGTGGATCTGTCGCGGGTGCGGGCGCTGGACGCGTGGTCGCCCGATGATCTGGAGCTGGCGGCGGACCTCATCGTCTCGACGGTGGCCGACCGGATCGCCGACTATCTGATGGCCGATCCGCGCGAGAACGCGCGGATCATCGAGCGGGCCGTGCTGCAGGTGCGGCTGATCTCGCTCGGCATGGGCGCCTGGCGGCCCTGAGACCTTCGCGGGGCCGAATTCAGCGGCCGCGCAGGTCATCTCCGCGGACCGGCAGCAGGAGCATCAGGCCGACGATCAAAACCAGTAGCAGGCCCACGATTCCGGCGCGCTCGGCGTCGAAGGCCCAAACGAAGAAGCCGAAAAGGGTTGGGGCGAGGAAGGATACGGCTCGACCCGTGGTGGCGTAGAGGCCGAACATCTGGCCCTCGCGGCCGGGCGGGGCCACGCGCGCCAGGAACGAGCGGGCCGAAGCCTGTGCGGGACCGACGAATACGGTCAGTGCCAGGCCGAAGATCCAGAACATGAGCGGGCCCGAGAGCACCAGCAGGAACGCGCCGCAGATGATCATCCCGGTCAGCGCGGCGACGATCACCGCCTTCGGGCCGGTACGGTCGTCGAACCGGCCGCCCACCAGAGCGCCCAGTGCCGCAACCACATTCGCGGCGATACCGAACAGCAGGACATCGGAATCGGCGATGCCGTAGACCCGCACGGCCAGGATCGCGCCGAAGGTGAACACCCCGGCCAGGCCGTCCCGGAAGACGGCGCTGGCCAGCAGGAAGCCCACGGTGCGCCGATCCACGCGCCACAGCCCGCGCACATCGCGCCAGAGCACCCGGTAGGAACTCAGGAATGCCCGCGCGGGCACCGCGGCACCCGGATCAGCCTGCGTACGTGGCACTTCCGGCACATACAGGAACAGCGGCACCGCGAACCCCGCGAACCACACCGCCGCCAACACCGCGACCAGGCGAATATTCAGCCCATCCTCGATCGGCACCCCGAGCAACCCGCGATTGTCGCCCTTGCCCGCGATGAACCCGAAGTAGCAGATCAACAGCAGCAGAATCCCGCCGAAATACCCCATCGACCAGCCGAACCCGGAAACCCGCCCCACCGTCGCGGGCGTCGACACCTGCCGCAGCATGGCGAAATACGGCACATGCGAGAGCTCGAACGCCGCCGACCCCACCCCCAGCAGCACCAACCCCAGCCACAAATAGTGATAGTCCTTGTGCACGAAGAACATCGCAGCCATCACCAACACGGTGAACGCGGTCAAAAACCCCAGCGACAACTTCCGTTTCGCCGTCGCACCGAACCACTGCCCCGCCACCGGCGCGGTCACCGCCACCACCAACCCGGCAGCACCCAATGCCCACCCCAACCAGGCAC
>NZ_BAAFGR010000128.1:0-23841 GCF_041154655.1 Nocardia sp. JMUB6875 | reverse complement strand
GGAGCAGGGGGTTGGGCGGACATTTCACCTCCTTCAGGGCTGGGTGTCGAGGGCCAATCCTAGTCGACAGGATGCCATGGTGGCACGTTATGCCATCTAGGCGTAACGTGTCAGAGAGAGGTTGGAGTACCTAGTTAGGAGCATCGCAATGGAGCGTTTTGAGGGTCGGCGAGTAGTGATTACCGGGGCTGGGTCGGGGATTGGCCGGGCTACGGTGCATCGGATCTTGGCCGAGGGTGGTCGGGTCGTGGGGGCGGATGTGAATGAGGCCGGGCTGGCGGAGACTGCTAAGCAGGCGGCGGAGAATGGGAATGCGGATCGGCTCACCACGCTGACGATCGATATCGCAGACGAGGAGTCGGCGAAGGCGGGGGTCGCGGCTGCCGTCGAGAACCTCGGCGGGATCGATGCGTTGATCAATGCGGCGGGGATCTTGCGGTCGGCGCATACGCATGAGATGCCGTTGGCTGATTTCAACCAGATCATCACGGTGAATCTGACAGGTACCTTCCTGATGATTCGCGAAGCGCTCCCCCAGCTGCTCGCATCCGATAAGGGTGTGATCGTGAACTTCACGTCTACGTCGGCGTTCTTTGCGCACCCCTACATGTCGGCGTATGCGGCGTCGAAGGGCGGGATCATGTCGATGACGCATGCGCTGGCTGCGGAGTACTCGAAGCAGGGGTTGCGGGTGGTTGCCGTTGCGCCCGGGTCGATTTCGAGTGATATGACCGATGGAAAGGGGCCGGGGCTGCCTGCGGATGCGGATCTGAGCCTGTTCATGAAGTTGGCGCCGGGGATCGGGCAGGGGTTTGCTTCGCCGGATACCGTTGCGGGGGTTGTGGCGATGCTGGCGTCGGATGATGGTGCGTTCATTACCGGGACCGAGATTCGGATCGACGGCGGCACGCACTACTGACAGCCGTATTGCGAAGCTGACAGCCGCATTGCGAACGGCCCCGCGGGAGAGTTGGGCGGGGCCGTTGCCGTGCAATAGGTTTCGCCCGTTTTGTGATCTTTTGCATAGTGCATGTCATAGGGTTTGACGGACATTTCCGCGGCAGATCTACTGTCACGTGGTCGCGCTCACATCCGGCGAGCAGTGGGCCGAGGCAAGACCGTAAGGGGGGTCCATGGCGAAGCACCGTAGGCAGACGGCAACTCAGCGCGTACTGTTGCGCGCCGCCGTCTCCACTATCCCGATGACCGCGGTGCTGACCGTCAGCGCCGTCGCGCAGGCAGCGCCGCAACCCGGTGTGACGCAGCCGGATCCGAGCTCCCCCAATTCCGGTGGCGCCCAGCCGGGCGTCACCGTGACCCCGCCTCCGGCTCAGCACGTCACGCCGCAGGACGACGCGAACGGTGTTGCGCCGCAGAGCGATTACGCCCCTACCCGACCGGACCCGAAGCGCGACTATGCTCCCGCTCCGATCCAGCCGGGCGACCTGCACGCGCCGGAGCCGACGCCGGACATCGCCGTGATCGTCCCAACCAATCCGCGCGAACTGCGCGCCGGTGACTTCACCACCATCGCCCCGGACTTCCTCAGCGACGATCAGGTCGCCCAGATCAATGCCGTCCTGGCGGGTCCCGAAGCGCAGATCTCCCAATTCACCCGCTCCATCGGTGTCCCGCCCAGCCGCGCCGACCATATTGCCGCGGGCGCGTTGGCCGGAGCTGCCGGTGGCGCCGTCATCGGTTGCATTGCGGGCGCGGCAATCGCGACACTTCCGTTCGGCCCGATCGCTCCGCTTGTCTTCGCGATGACCGGACCGCCCGGTTGCGCGATCGGCGGCGTGGTCGGTCTGGCGGCCGGAACCGTCTTCGGCGCGGGAGCAGGCGCGCTGATCTGAAATCAGCGCCTCAGAAATCCTGCGGGCCGTTGCCGTCCAATAGGTTTCAGGGTTGCTCAGGGTCGGTGTCATACAAAAGAACCATTCGGCCCTGAATTCACAGGAAAACCGTTCCTCAGCCGCAGCCCGCTCGGGCACAGTTGCTGACCATGACGTCGATATCTCTTCGCCGGATCGGCGGCCGGGTGGCCGTGGCCGGTGCTATCGCTTTGATTCCCCTTGCCGCGGTGACGATTCCGGCCTCGGCGGACGTTCCGCTGGACAACGCGCCGACCGATGTGGCCTGGCCGCACAATCACAACCACAACAACAACCCGTGGTGGGATCGCGACGATTGGCGGCACGATCGCGATCGCGACGACTGGAACCGCGGCTTTCCGGGTTGGTGGAACAACAACGACGACTGCTGGCGCAACGGACTGCCGCACACCGGAAGCTGGTAGCAAACCGAATACCTCGCGCGTACACCCCCTTCGCGCGCGAATAGCGAAGGCCCGCCAGGGAATCCCTGGCGGGCCTTCGTGCTAAAAAGCCGGAAACCTTAGGCGGTTTCGGTGATCGGCCGGTCGACCCAGCTCATCAGGCCGCGCAGCTTGGCGCCGGTGACCTCGATCGGGTGCTCGGCGTTGGCCTTGCGCAGACCCTCGAGCTCCTTGTTGCCGCCCTCGACGTTGGCGACCAGGCGCTTGACGAAGGTGCCGTCCTGGATGTCGGTCAGGATCGCCTTCATGCGCTCCTTGGTGCCGGCGTCGATGACGCGCGGGCCCGACAGGTAGCCACCGAACTCGGCGGTGTCGGAGACCGAGTAGTTCATGCGCGCGATGCCGCCCTCGTACATCAGGTCGACGATCAGCTTGAGCTCGTGCAGCACCTCGAAGTAGGCCATCTCCGGCGCGTAACCGGCCTCGACCATGACCTCGAAACCGGTCTTGACCAGTTCCTCGGTGCCGCCGCAGAGCACGGCCTGCTCACCGAAGAGGTCGGTCTCGGTCTCTTCCTTGAAGGTGGTCTTGATGACGCCCGCGCGGGTGCCGCCGATGCCCTTGGCGTAGGACAGGGCCAGCGCCTGGCCGTTGCCGGTCGGGTCCTGGTCGATGGCGATCAGGGCCGGAACGCCCTTGCCGTCGACGAACTGGCGACGCACCAGGTGGCCGGGGCCCTTCGGGGCGACCATGCCGACGGTGACGTTGGCCGGAGCCTTGATCAGGCCGAAGTGGATGTTCAGGCCGTGGCCGAAGAACAGCGCGTCGCCGTCCTTGAGGTGCGGCTCGATGTCATTGGTGAAGATCGAGGCCTGCGCGGTGTCGGGCGCGAGGACCATGATCACGTCGGCCCACTCGGCGACCTCGGCCGGGGTGCCGACCGTCAGGCCGGCCTCTTCGGCCTTGGCGCGGGACTTCGAGCCCTCCTTGAGGCCGATGCGCACGTCGACGCCGGAGTCGCGCAGGCTCAGCGAGTGGGCGTGGCCCTGCGAGCCGTAGCCGATGACGGCGACCTTCTTGCCCTGGATGATCGACAGGTCAGCGTCGTCGTCATAGAACATCTCGACTGCCACTTTGGGTGCTCCTTCTTGGATTCTGGATTAAGCATTTGTGGATCCCGGCAAAAGCATGCCGGGATGACGGGCGGGTGGCCGCAGCAGCGGCCGGTTACTAACGAGTCGCGGTGATGGACTTGGGTCCACGGCCCACGGCGACGACTCCGGACTGCACGATCTCACGGATCCCGTACGGCTCCATCATGCGCAGCAGCGCGTCGAGCTTGGAGCGGGTGCCGGTGGCCTCGATGGTCAGCGCGTCGGGCGACACGTCGATCACCTTGGCGCGGAACAGGTTCACGGCCTCGATCACCTGGGTGCGCACGCTGGCGTCGGCGCGCACCTTCACCAGGATCAGCTCGCGGGCGACGGAGCTCTCCGTGTCCTGCTCGACGATCTTGATGACGTTCACCAGCTTGTTCAGCTGCTTGGTGACCTGCTCGAGCGGCAGATCCTCCACGGTCACGACGATGGTCATGCGCGAGATCTCGGGGATCTCGGTGCCGCCGACCGCCAGCGACTGGATATTGAAGCCGCGACGGGAGAACAGCGACGCCACGCGCGCCAGCACGCCCGGCTTGTCCTCCACCAGCACGGAGAGGGTGTGGGTGGTGGTCATTCCTGGGTCCCCTTCTGGGAGGCACGCTCGTGGGCGGCGAGCGACGCCTGCTCGTGCGACATGGCCTCGTGGATGACGGCCGGCTCGGAGATCGACTCGTCGTCGTCGAACAGCGGGCGGATGCCGCGCGCGGCCATGATCTCGTCATTGGAGGTGCCAGCGGCGACCATCGGCCACACCTGCGCGTCCTTGCCGACGATGAAGTCGATCACCACGGGACGGTCGTTGATCGACTGCGCCTCGCGGATCGCGGCCTCCACATCCTCTTCCTTCTCCACGCGAATGCCGTGGCAGCCAAGGGCTTCCGCCAGCTTCACGAAGTCCGGGATGCGCAGGGTATGGGTGCCCAGGTCGGTGTTGGAGTAGCGCTGCTCGTAGAACAGCGTCTGCCACTGCCGCACCATGCCCAGGTTGCCGTTGTTGATCAGCGCGACCTTGATCGGCACGCCCTCGACGGCGCAGGTGGCCAGCTCCTGGTTGGTCATCTGGAAGCAGCCGTCACCGTCGATGGCCCAGACCTCGCGGTCCGGCATGCCCATCTTGGCGCCCATGGCGGCGGGCACGGCGTAGCCCATGGTGCCCAGACCACCGGAGTTCAGCCAGGTGCGCGGCTTCTCGTACTTGACGAACTGCGCGGCCCACATCTGGTGCTGGCCGACGCCGGCACAGTAGATGGCGTCGGGACCGGCCATCTGGCCCAGCTTCTCGATCACGAACTCGGGCGAGAGCGAACCGTCCGACGGGGTCTTCCAGCCCAGCGGGTAGCTGTCGCGGACACCGCTCAGGTAGGTCCACCACTCGGTCAGATCCAGCAGCGGCGTCTTGCCCGACGCGGCCGGGTCGGCCTTCAGCGTCTCGATGAGCTCGGTGATGACCTCGCGGCAGTCGCCCACGATCGGCACATCCGCGTGGCGGTTCTTGCCGATCTCGGCCGGGTCGATGTCGGCGTGGATCACCTTGGCGCCCACCGCGAACGAGTCCAGCTGACCGGTGACGCGGTCGTCGAAACGCGCGCCCAGGGTGATCAGCAGATCCGAACGCTGCAGTGCCGCAACGGCTCCCACGGTGCCGTGCATACCGGGCATACCCATGTTCAGGGTGTGCGAGTCCGGGAACGCGCCGCGCGCCATCAGGGTGGTGACCACCGGGATGCCGGTCAGCTCCGCGAGCTCGAGCAGTTCCTCGTTGGCGTCGGCCTTGATGACACCGCCGCCGACGTAGAGCACGGGCTGCTTGGCGTCCATGATCATGCGCGCGGCCTCGCGCACCTGCTTGCCGTGCGGCTTGGTCACCGGACGGTAGCCGGGCAGCTTCATCTCCGGCGGCCAGGAGAACGTGGTCTGCGCCTGCAGCACGTCCTTCGGGATGTCGACCAGGACCGCGCCCGGGCGGCCGGTGGCGGCCAGGTGGAACGCCTCGGCGATCATGCGCGGGATGTCGATCGGGTCGGTGACCAGGAAGTTGTGCTTGGTGCACGCCATGGTGATGCCCGAGATATCGGCTTCCTGGAAGGCGTCGGTGCCGATCAGCGAGCGGCCGACCTGGCCGGTGATGGCCACCAGCGGCACGGAATCCATCTGCGCGTCGGCGATCGGGGTCACCAGGTTGGTCGCGCCCGGACCGGAGGTGGCCATGCAGACACCGACCTTGCCGGTTGCCTGGGCGTAGCCGGTCGCGGCGTGACCCGCGCCCTGCTCGTGCCGCACCAGCACGTGGCGGACCTTGGTCGAGTCGAACAGCGGGTCGTAGACGGGAAGAATCGCACCGCCCGGAATTCCGAATACCGTGTCGACGCCGAGCTCCTCGAGGGAGCGAACGACGGACTGCGCGCCGGTGACCCGCTCGGGCGGGACCTGGCGGCGGTTCGGGGTCGCGGCCGGAGCCGCGGTCGGCTGGGCCGAGGGCGCCGGCTTACGGGCCGAGGGCCCGGGCCTTGCGGTAGGTGCGCTCACCGTCTTGGTTCCTTTACTGCTTGTCGTTCCAGTTCATGGACTTGCCTGAACACAAAAAAGCCCCCGACAGCCAGGTGGCTGTTCGAGGGTGGCGCGTCGCAGCTGCGAGCTGACGTAAATGACCTACAGTCGTCGGCTCAGCGCTGGACGCGCCGGCCGATTACGAGAAGCTCGGTTCGATTCACGCGCTCGACGGTAATTGCGCGCTGGTCGTTCAGTCAAACAGCTGACCTATTGGGTCTCATTATGTGAGACAGTGCGGTTATTCGGGTCCGTTCACCATGATGCAAGGATGTGGGTGTGTCCTCACAGCATCAGTCCGTGCCACCTGCGCCATCGTCCCATACGCCGGAGTCCGAATCGGACGCGGGTCACGTCATCCGCATTCCCCGCCTCGCTCACCTCGGGGTGTTTCTGCTGCTCTTCTGCGTGGCCTTCCCGTTCTTCGGCTGGCCGCAGGTGCTGTGGATCCTGTTCGCGATTCCGCTGGTCGTCGCGATCTGGGTGGAGCGCACCCGGACCCGGGTCTCGGAGGGTGGGATCGACACCCGCACCCTGTTCGGCTCGCGCCACATCGACTGGGCCGACATCAAGGGACTGCGCATCCCCAAGCGCGGTTACCTGCAGCTGCACCTGTCCGACGACTCGGATGTGACCTTGCCCGCAGTGGGCTACGGGCAACTCCCGACTCTGATCGCCGCCTCGAACGGACGCATCCCGGATCCCTTCGCCGAGCCCGAGGAAAGCGAAGAAGAGGACGACGACGAGGGCGACTCCGCGCCGGAGTAACGTTGAGCCCCGCCGGAACGCGTTTGCAAAAACGAAATTCCGGCCAGTCGCTTAACAGCCCACTGCGACACGAACCGAGGACCTGACCAATGCCACCGCTTCGCTCACGCACCACCACCGTCGGACGCAATGCCGCGGGCGCTCGCGCCCTCTGGCGCGCGACCGGCCTCGAGGACTCCGATTTCGGGAAGCCGATCGTCGCCATCGCGAACTCCTACACCCAGTTCGTCCCCGGCCACGTGCACCTGAAGGACGTCGGCGAGATCGTGGCCGAGGCGGTACGCGCGGCCGGTGGCGTGCCGCGCGAATTCCACACCATCGCCGTCGATGACGGCATCGCCATGGGACACGGCGGCATGCTGTACTCGCTGCCCTCGCGCGAGATCATCGCGGACTCCGTGGAATACATGGCCAACGCGCACACCGCGGACGCGCTGGTCTGCATCTCCAACTGCGACAAGATCACCCCCGGCATGCTGAATGCCGCCATGCGCCTGAACATTCCGGCCGTGTTCGTCTCCGGCGGCCCGATGGAGGCCGGTAAGGCCGTGGTCGTCGGCGGCGTGGCCCAGGCCCCGACCGACCTGATCACCGCCATCTCCGCGAGCGCCTCGCCGAACGTCTCCGAGGACGGGCTCACCGAGGTCGAGCGCTCCGCCTGCCCGACCTGCGGTTCCTGCTCCGGCATGTTCACCGCCAACTCGATGAACTGCCTCACCGAGGCGCTGGGTCTGGCGCTGCCGGGCAACGGCTCCACGCTGGCCACCCACGCCGCCCGCCGCGCGCTGTTCGAGAAGGCGGGCAAGGTGATCGTGGACATCGCCACCCGCTGGTACCGCGATGACGACGCCTCGGTGCTGCCGCGAAATGTGGCCAATGCCAAGGCTTTCCGCAATGCCATGGCGCTCGACGTGGCCATGGGCGGTTCCACCAACACTGTGCTGCACACCCTGGCCGCCGCGCAGGAGGGTGAGATCGAGTTCGATCTGCAGACCATCGACGAGATCTCGCGCCGCGTGCCGTGCCTGTCCAAGGTGTCGCCGAACTCCGACTACCACATGGAGGACGTGCACCGCGCCGGTGGCATTCCGGCCATCCTGGGCGAGCTGCGCCGCGCGAACCTGCTCGAGACGGACGTGACCACCGTGCACACCGCCTCCTTCGACGAGTGGCTCGACACCTGGGACATCCGCTCCGGCAAGGCTTCTCAGGAGGCCATCGAGCTGTTCCACGCCGCGCCCGGCGGTGTCCGCACCACCGTGCCGTTCTCCACCGAGAACCGCTGGTCCTCGCTGGACACCGATGCCGTGGGCGGCTGCATCCGCGACAAGGAGCACGCCTACACCGTCGAGGGTGGGCTGTGCGTGCTGCGCGGCAATATCGCTCCGGACGGCGCCATCCTCAAGACCGCGGGCATCGACGAGGACCTGTTCACCTTCGAGGGCCCGGCCGTGGTGGTCGAGTCGCAGGAGGAGGCGGTCTCCAAGATCCTGAACAAGGAGATCCAGCCCGGCGATGTGGTCGTGGTCCGCTACGAGGGCCCCTCGGGCGGTCCGGGCATGCAGGAAATGCTGCACCCCACTTCGTTTTTGAAGGGCGTCGGCCTGGGCAAGGTCTGCGCGCTCATCACCGACGGCCGCTTCTCCGGCGGCACCTCGGGCCTGTCCATCGGCCACATCTCCCCGGAGGCGGCCAGCGGCGGGTCCATCGGCCTCATCGAGAACGGTGACCGCATCCGCATCGACGTGCACACCCGCGCGCTCGAATTGCTGGTCCCCGAAGAGGTTCTCGCCGAGCGCCGCGTGAAAATGGAAGCGTCCGAACGGCCTTGGCAGCCGGTGAATCGCGAGCGCCCGGTGACCACCGCGCTGCGCGCCTACGCCGCGCTCGCCACCTCCGCCGACAAGGGTGCCGTCCGGCGCGTGCCGTAACTGCAGAAAGCTAGGGAATGACAATCGAATACATCGGCAAGGCCGACTCCATGCTTGCCGAGTACTCCGCCATGCTCGAACGGTCGGATGCTCGCAATGCCGAGGCCAAGGCCCTGCTCGCCGAGGCCGAGGAGCTGGCCGCGGAAGTGCGCCACCTGGAATCCACGGAATTCATGATGACGCCGGAGGAGATCGTGCAGAGCAACAGCCACAAGGCGATGCTCGCGCAGGAGATCGACACCAAGTCGAACCGTGTGCTGCAGCTGCACCAGGAGACCTTCCAGGAATGGGAATCCTGGACGGCACGCCAGTACTGAGGGCATGAAAAAAGCGGCCGGGGACGATCGAATCGTCCCCGGCCGCCTTGTCTTTCGAGCTCAGTCGAACGGGCCGATGCCCGTCAGCGGGTTACCGCCGTGCAGATAGATATAGGTCAGGATGGCGGCGACGATCGCGGCCACGAAGGCGGCCAGCGAGCCCATGAACGGCCGCGAGGACCAGCCGCGGTTGCGGTCGAAGGAGAGTCGGCCCGGACCCGTCAGGATCAGCACCGTGGTCAAACCGACCAAGATGGATTCCAGCTCGACCGAATTCCCCTTGGCGGAGTACTGGAATCCGGGCACCATGCCCTGCTTCCACATCCACGCGTCGAGGATCACCGCGAGCAGCGCGCCCGAGGCCAGCGGCGTGGCCAGGCCGATCGCGACCAGCACGCCACCGCCGAGCTCACCGGCGATGAGCATCGGCGCGGCGATGTCGACGTGCTTCCAGCCGCCGTTCTCCATCGCGGTCTTGATGCCGTCCAGGCCCGGGCCGTGGAACCAGCCCGCCGCCTTCTGCAGGCCGTGGTAGACGAAGGTGCCGCCGATGACCAAGCGCAGCAACAGGAGTCCGAGGTCCAGGGTGCCGCGGCGGTCGTCGCGGCGGCGGACACGGCCGTTGCCCTCGGCGGGGACCGGCGGGGCCGGGGGGATGCTGGCGAAGGAGTAGGTCGGCGACGGCTCGGTGGTGGTGCTGTTGGCCGCGCCCGGAATGGCGTTCTTCACCTGCGAGTAGAGCGGAACCTCCGGATCGAGGCCGAGCTCCTCGTCGGTGCGGGGCAGCTTCTCGGTGGTCTGGTTCCCGGGCGTCGGGAGTTTCTCGGTGGCCTGGGTGCCGGACACCGAGGGAAACTGCTCGGTCGGCGAGTCGAAGGGGCTGCGGACCGGGCTACCGGTCGGTCGCGGCGTATCGGGCGTGGCGGCGCCCGCCTCGGCGGACGGATCGGTCGGCTTCTCGGTCACGCGGGTCAGCGTATTAGCCAGAAGGGCGCGACACACAGCAGAACACGGGCGTGTCCACAGTCCGATTCGCGCCACGGCACGATATTGCGACACCCCGTCCGAGCATCGACGGCGGGTTTTCCGTAACGTCTCAACCATGAGTTTGGTTGCCGGTGGCCGGGTAGGGGTGGGTGCGCGGAATGTCGCGCTGGGCGTGACGCTCGGCGCGCTACTGCTCTCCGGTTGCGCCCGCTTCGACGATCGGGCCTCGAGCCCGTTCACCCCCGAGCCCACCTGGCAGGACGCCGAACCCAACACCACCACGCCGAAGACCCCGCCCAGCAACGCCAAACGACCCGATCTGCCGTGCGTGGACCCCGACACCGCGGTGGTGGTGTCGTGCCTGGACACCACCGGCGGACTGGTGGCGCTGCCCGACGGCGGCAGCGCGCTGGTGGCCGAGCGCACCACCGGGCGGATCCTGAAGGTGATCGCCACCGACGAGGGTGAGCCGCCCGCGCCCATCGAGGTCGCCAAGCTGGACATCGATCCGGCCGGGGACGGCGGGATCACCGGGATCGCGCTCTCCCCCACCTACGGCGAGGACGGCCTGATCTACGCCTACATCACCACCGCGAGCGACAACCGCGTGGTGCGCATCTCCTCCGACGGCGGCGCGCCCAAGCCGATCCTGACCGGAATCCCGAAGGGCATCAACGGCAATCGCGGCTCCATCGACTTCCTGCACGATCGGATGCTGATCCTCACCGGCGACGCGGGCAATCCGTCGCTGGCCACCGACACCAATTCGATGGCGGGCAAGCTGCTCAGCATCAACTCCCCCGCGCCGGGCGCGTCCGCCGATGTGGTGGTGTCCGGGATCGGCGTGGCGGGCGGGGTGTGCACGGACGGCAAGGATTCCATCTGGTTCACCGATCGCACCGCCACCGAGGATCGGCTGCAGCGCCTCGGGCCCGACGGGGTCGCGGTGAAGGCGTGGACCTGGCCCGATCACCCGGGCGTCGCCGGGTGCGCGGCCGCCTCCGACGGGGTGGCCATCTCGCTGACCAACCAGCGCGGCCTGGCAATCGCCACCGCCGACAAGAACACTCACGCCGTGACCGCGGCGCCCTCGGTGCTGGCCCAGGACAAGTACGGTCGGCTCGACGGCGCGACGCTCGGCGGCGACGGCAATATCTGGGTCGGCACCGTCAACAAGCCCGACGGCAACCCCAACCAGTACGACGACCGCGTCGTCCGCATCCCGCCGCCGTCCGCGGGCCAGGGCAACGGACCGGACTAGCCACCGGCTCGCCACTGCGGCGCACAGCAATCGCTGTGCGCCGCAGTGCTTTCGGCCCTCTCCGACCAGAACGCTTGCGGCCCTACGCGACCGGCATCTGGAGTTCGATGACCCACTCATCGGAGGCGGGATCGCCGGGGGCCTGCAGGTAGACCTCGCGGATGGGAGCGTTGGGCGTGTAACTGTTCTCATCGGCCCAGCGGCCCATGGCCTCGAAGGAGACGCACAGGTCCGCGATCTTGCCGCGGTGGGCGAGGGTGGCGGCCTTGGGGATCTCGGGGAGCAGGAGCAGGTCGAAGGGGTGGCCGGGGGCGGGGGTGCCCGCGACCTGGTGCGCGACGTGGACGCGCAGACCCTCTTCCAGCTCTTCGTAATACACGATCGGCGCGCCGGTGATGGTGAGGCCGGAATCCGGAATCGTCTTGGCCAGTTGGGCATACAGTCGCTCGATGATCGGGCCGACCGCGGCTTCCCCGGATTCGGCCGCGACATCGTTCATTTCGGCGACGAGGGTGGCCGACAGCGGCTTCACGATGATTTCCTGCTCGGGCATGACGCCCTCCATTTCGATACGCAGGAGCCTCGCCTCGACGGATGCCAGCCGTGCGGAATCCGCGGCCACCTGATTGGCCAGCTGCGCGCGACGCAGTTGCAGCATGCCGTGCAACCGTTCCGCGGACAGCTGACCGTCGAGCATCTCGGCCACCTGATTCAAGGTGAAGCCGAGATCCTTCAACGCGACGATGCGATTGAGCCGGGCCAGCTGATCGGCCGAATAGGACCGATAGCCGGTACACGGATCGACCTCGAACGGCCGCAGCAGTCCGATCTCGTCGTAGTGGCGCAGCATCCGCACGGATACCGACCCGAACCTGGCGAAGTCTCCAATACTGAACATGACTCCTCCAGGTCTATGACCTCACACGGTGTGAGGGTCAAGCTCATGATCGCTGAAAAGGATCGGGGCGCACGGCAAGTGCCGTGCGCCCCGATTCACATCGATAGCTGAGGCTAGCCCTCGACTCCGCAGGCGGCGAGGACCAGCTCGCGGACGCGGGCGGCGTCGGCTTGGCCGCGGGTGGCCTTCATGACGTCGCCGACGACCTTGCCCGCCGCCTGGACCTTGCCGGAGCGGATCTTCTCGGCGATGTCGGGGTTGGCGGCGAGGGCCTTCTCGACCTCGGACTGCAGGGCCGAGTCGTCGGAAACCATGCCGAGGCCCTTGGTTTCGACGATCTGCGCCGGTTCGCCCTCACCGGCGAGGACGAAGTCGACGACCTGCTTGGCGACCTTGTTGTTGATGGTCTTGGCCTCGACCAGGCCCGCCACCTCGGCGACCTGCTTCGGGGTGATGGGCAGATCCTCGAGCGCGACCTCGCGCTCCTTGGCCTTCTCGGTCAGGTAGGCGACCCACCAGGAACGCGCCGCGTCCACCGAGGCGCCGGCGTCGACGGTGGCGATGATCAGGTCCAGCGCACCGGCGTTGACCAGGTCGCGGAACACCTCGTCGGAGAGGTTCCAGTCGGCCTGGATGCGGGCGCGGCGCAGCCACGGGTACTCCGGAATGGTGCCGCGCAGCTCCTCGACCCAGGCGGCGTCCGGGGCGATGGGCTCGAGGTCGGGCTCCGGGAAGTAGCGGTAGTCCTCGGCGGTCTCCTTGATGCGGCCGGACGAGGTGGTGCCGTCGGTCTCGTGGAAGTGCCGGGTCTCCATCAGGATCGAGCCGCCCGCGGCCAGCACCACGGCCTGGCGGCGCATCTCGAAGCGCACCGCGACCTCGACACTCTTGAGCGAGTTCACGTTCTTGGTCTCGGTCCGGGTGCCGAACTCCTTGGCGCCCTTGGGCATCAGCGACACATTGACGTCGCAGCGCATCGAGCCCTGCTCCATCTTCACGTCGGAGACGTTGAGCGACTTGAGCACCTCGCGCAGCGCGGTCACGTACGCGCGCGCCACCTCGGGCGCCCGCTCGCCCGCACCCTCGATGGGCTTGGTGACGATCTCGATGAGCGGCACGCCCGCGCGGTTGTAGTCCAGCAGCGAGTGCGAGGCGCCGTGGATGCGGCCGGTGGCGCCACCGACGTGCAGCGACTTGCCGGTGTCCTCCTCCATGTGGGCGCGCTCGATCTCGACGCGGAAGACCTCACCGTCGTCGAGCACCACATCGAGGTAGCCGTTCTGCGCGATCGGCTCGTCGTACTGGCTGATCTGGTAGTTCTTCGGCTGGTCCGGGTAGAAGTAGTTCTTCCGCGCGAACCGGCCCCACGGGGTGATGGTGCAGTTCAGCGCCAGCCCGATGCGAATCGCGGACTCGACGGCCTTCTCGTTCACCACCGGCAGCGAGCCCGGCAGCCCGAGGCAGACCGGGCACACCTGGGTATTGGGCTCCGCGCCGAATTCGGTCGGGCAGCCGCAGAACATCTTGGTCGCGGTGCCCAGCTCGACGTGTACCTCCATGCCGAGCACCGGGTCGTACCGGTCGATGACATCGGAGTAGTCCATCAAGTCCACGGTCGCTGCGCTCATGCGCACCATCCTATTAGTGCCCGGTCCGACCGCATTAACGGCGGTCGGACCGGGACTGTCGAGCAATGGCCGGGCGCGATCAGTCGATGGCGATGGCCTCCACGATCGGCAGCCGGGCCGCGCGCAGCGCCGGTGGCACCGCCCCGAGCAGGGACAGCGCGAGGGCGATGAACGCGTAGGCCACCAGCAGTGGACTGGGGTGATAGGCGATATCCATCCCGATCGCGTGGCCGAGGGCGAAGGTGCCCAGATAGTGCACGGCCGAACCGACCCCGAGCCCCAGCAGCGCGCCGGTCACCCCGATGCCGGCGGCCTCGGTGAGAACGGTGCGGAGCAGGAAGCGACGGCTGGTGCCCATGGCGCGCAGGACGCCGAGTTCGCGGCGGCGATCGAGCACCGAGAGCATCAGCGTGTTGAGCAGCGCGACCGCCGAGACCAGCACGGTGATCCAGAGAATCGCGGCGCTGATCGAACTGCCCTGGCGGACACTCGACGAAATCGCCGTCACCGCGGCGCGTCCCGTATCGACGTGGATGTCGGCGGGAACGGCGGCGCGGATGGCGGCCATGGTCTTGGCGGGGTCCGCGCCCGGCGCGAAGTCGATGCCGACGATGGTTTCGCCGGGCCGCTGATACCACTGCCGCATGATGTCCAGATCCAGCACGACCACGCCCGCGATGGCGGAGAAGTACGGCACCACCCGCAGCACCTGGACGTGATGCTCACCCGTCGGCGTGGGCAGGGTCAGATCCGAGCCCTCGTGCACGCCCAGCGAACGCGCCACATCGCGGGAGATGACCACGCCCTGGCCCGCGGCCATGCGCGCCTGATCGGCCTCGCTGATGCTGTCGAGTGCGGTGGTGCGCGCGACGCCGCCCTCGTAGGCCTGCAACATCACCCGGCCGCGGCCCAGGGTCGCGAAAGCCATTTGGGCCGCACCGACTCCGCCGACGCCGGGGATGTCGCGCAGCTTGTCCTTCAGGTCCGGCGGCAGCAGCGGCCCGGTCGGGAACTGTTCCATGGCGGTCGGGCTGACGAACACGTCGGTGCGGGCCAGGCCCTCGAAGCTGTCGGTGGCGGCGCTGACCATATTGCGGCTGGCATTGCCGATGGCCACGATCGCGGTCACGCCGATCATGACCGTCATGACGGTCGCCCACACCCGGCGCGGGGCACGCTCGATGGTGGTCGCGCCCAGCGCGCCCGGCGCACCGAACAGGCGCGCCACCCCGGCGACCGCGCGCACGATGGGATCGGTGGCGGCGAAGCACAGCACCACCGCGCCCGCGATGGCCAGCGAGATCGATCCGATGGACAGCCGCCCCAGATCCGCCTTGGCGAGAACGGCGGCGCCGGTCACGATGGCCAGCCCGAGAATCCCCGCGGTCCAACGCAACAGCGGCCGCACGGTGTCGGCCGAGCCGACGCCGATCGGGGCGAGCGCCTCGATGGGCGCGACCTTGTACACCTGCCGCGCGGCGATGGCCGCCGCCAGCACGCTGGCCAGCACGCACGCCAGGACCGCCACCGGCACCGCGTAGCCGGGCACCTGGTATTCGGTGCGGGATTCGACGGAGTTGACGATGGCGGCGGGCAACTGATGAATCGCGCTGCGGCCCATGAAGATTCCGAGGATCGCGCCGATGAGGCCGCCGAACAGGCCGAGCAGCGCCGCCTCGGCGAGCAGGTCGCGGATCATGGGTGCGCGTTTGCCGCCCATCGCGCGCAGCAGCGACAGCGTCGGACGGCGTTGCGCCACGGCCATACTCATGGCGTTGTAGATGAGGAACGACGACACGATGAGCGCGGCCGCCGAGGAGGCCAGCGTCGAGTACCGCACCAGCATGATCGCGCCGCCCGCCTGCGCGCTGCGCAGATCCGGATCGGCCACCACGGCGCGGCCCGCGACCACCTTGGTGAGCTCCGAACGCAGCTGGTCCACATCGGTATTCGGCGCGGCGATGATCTGCACCGAGTCCAGGCGGCCGGCCCGGTCGCTGATCTTCTGCGCCACCGGCAGCAGCGCGATCGCGATATGGCCGCCGTTGATCTTGGCCGCGGCGGGATCGTCGATGACGCCCGCGACGGTGGCGGTCACCGAGCCCAGCTGGAACTTGTCGCCTTCCTTATGACCCATGCCCGCGCCGACGAGCACGCCGTTGGAGACCGTGAGCAGCTTGGCCGCTTGTTCTTTCAGCGGGCCCTCGAGGTCGCCGCCGAGCTCGGACACCGACTGGTCCGCGCCGATCAGCAGCGCCCGGTTCTCATCGGCCCCGATCGACTGCCGCACCATGGGAACCGCCGTGCCGACCCCTGATACGGCGCGGATCTGTTGCAGCAGTGACTGATCGAAGCCGGCGTCGGTGACGCCGCTGATCTCGAGCGCGGCCTTGCCGCCGAGGCTGTGGGTGAGCTTGTCCACCGATCCGGTGATCGAGCCGGAGATGCTGAACACCGAAACCAGCAGGCCCGCCGAGACTCCCATGACGATCATGGCCATGGTGGTGCGGCCGCGGTGCGCGAACAGCTCGCCGATATTGAACAGCCGCAGCCGATCCCATCCCGCACGGATCATGCGCGCACCGCCCCGGCGTCATCGGCGGCGTCGGTGGCGGGGACGGCGATGGATTCGGTCATCCCCTCGGGAACGGTGCGGACCTCGCCGTCGTCGGCGCGCTCCACCCGGTCGATGGACCGGATCTGCCCGTCCCGCAGGTTGATCACGCGATCGCAGTAGCGCACCGAGCCCAGGTCATGGGTCACCATGACCACGGAGTTGCCCTCCTTGGTGATGTCGGCGAGCAGTTGCAGGATCGAGGCACCGGTCTTGGAATCCAGGTTGCCGGTGGGCTCGTCGGCCAGGATGAGCGGCGGGTCCATGATGAGCGCGCGCGCCACCGCGACCCGCTGCATCTGGCCGCCGGAGAGCTCGGCGGGCCGGTGCTCGGCGCGCTGGCTCAGCCCGACCAGGTCGAGCAGTTCCAGCGCCCGCGGCTTGGCCTTGCGCAATCCGGTGCCGTCCAGCAGTTTCGGGATGGCGACGTTCTCCCAGGCGGTCAGGGTGGGGAGCAGATTGAAGAACTGGAAGACGAAACCGACCTGGTGCCGCCGGAATTCGGATTGGCGGTCGTCGTCGAGGTCGCCGATCTCCTTGTCCTGGAATCGAATCGAGCCGGAATCCGGGGAATCCAGCGCGCCCAGCAGATGCAGCAGGGTGCTCTTGCCCGAGCCGGAGGGCCCCACGATGGCGGTGAACTCCCCCGCGTCGATGCGCAGGCTGATGCCGTCCAGGGCGCGCACGGGCTGCTCACCCACCCGGTATTCCTTGATGACGTCGGTCAATTCCAGCATGGGTCTCTGTTCCCCTCTAGATCGATTACCAGCGAGTAATATCAGCTGGCCAGCGCTCGCGCATGTGGACGGCGCGAATACAGGCGATCGGTGTCGTAGCTGTCGAGGATCGCGCGCAGCGCCGGTTGCTCGGTGGCGAGTTCCTGCCAGACCTGTGTCACCGATTTGCCTTGTGCCAGTGCGTGATCCAATTTCACGTTCAGGTGGTTCTCCCAGCGGTTGCGCAGCGCGAGCAGCACACCGTCGGGGCCGCCGAACAGCCGATCCAGGTCGGGTAGACCGTCGAAGAGGTTGGGATCGGCAGGATTTCGGGCCGCCCGGTCGAGGACGGCGTGCAGGATGTCGGTACGAGCGTGGAAATCAGCCCAGGACATGGCCTCAGCCTTTCGTTGAGCACCCGCGTCGTGTGCGGGCGCTGATGCCGTTGTCCCAAAACTACGATCGTGCCGAAGCCCTGTCTTCGTGCCGCGGACGCGACTTGACCTCCTACTCCGGTAGGAGACAAGCCCCTGCCGCCGAACGATGTACGCCGTCTGATTCGACGGATAGCCTTGCAGAATGAACGTGACCAGCGCCACCCCTGAGGCAATCGGGCAGGTGCGGCAGGAGTTACGGGAGTGGCTGTCGGAGAGCGGCGTCCGGGCCCGCGGCTTCCTGCGCAATCCGGTCGAGGAATACCGCCGCTGGGTGGAGAACACCGGCTTCGACTATCCCGTGGCAATGGTGGTGCTGGTCGATCTGATGATGATCACCATCGGGGTGATCTCCTACGGGCAGCGCGTCGCGGCCGGCTACTTTCCCGGTGGCCTGGCACTATTCGCCCTGGTCATCATCGTCATGACCGGCCCGCCCTGCGTGATCCTGAATTTCCCGCCCCGCCCGGCGCTGCTCGTCGCCCTGGCCATGGTGGCGGTCCTGCTGTTCGAGACACAGCCGGTGACATTCGATCTCGCGCCACTGGTGCTGATCATCATCACCGGCGAGATCGCCGCGATCACGCGCACGGCTTTCGGTACGGCGGTGGGGCTGGCCATGTTCGCCGAGCTGCTGTTCTTCCGATTGATCGGGCACGCGGAGGGCGTGGCGTTCCCCTGGTTCGCGCTGGGCATTCTCTTCGGCTGGTTCACCGGTCAGCTCCTCAACTACCAGCGCCGGTACCTCTATCAGGAGCGCGACTATCAGCACATTCGCGCTCTGCAGGCGGCCGGTGAGGAGCGGCGGCGCATCGCGCGGGAGGTCCACGACGTCATCGCGCACTCGCTGAGCATCACCCTGCTGCACGTGACCGCCGCCCGGCACGCGCTCACCACCGATCAGGATGTGGACGAGGCCATCGACGCGCTCGCCGATGCCGAACGGCTGGGCCGCCAGGCCATGGCCGATATCCGCCGCACCGTCGGCCTGCTCGACGGTCATTCGGGTTCGGCGCGGCCGGAGCCGGGCCTGGACGACATCCAGGATCTGGTCGCGGATTTCGTGCGCGCGGGCATGACGATCGACTTCCGCTCGACGGGCGACCCGACGCAGATCTCGGCCGGGCTCGGGCTGGCGGTGTATCGGATCTGCCAGGAGTCGCTGGCCAATGTCGCCAAGCACGCGCCCGGCGCGGAGGCGGAGCTGCGAATCGCGTTGCACGCCAGACACATCGACCTGACGGTGACCAACACCCTGCCGACCGGTGCGGTCTCGCGGCCCGGGCGCGGGATGGGCATCACCGGTATGCGCCAGCGCCTGGCCGTGCTCGGCGGCAGCCTCACCGCGGGCGTCGAGGACGACGGCTGGCGGGTCCGCGCCCGCATTCCGACCACCGGCCAGTTCCCCTGTCTCGCCGCCGCCGAGCAAGGTCTGCGCACGGTGCTGACCACGATGAGCCACAAGCCACAGCAGGAGGGTGTGTGACCGACCGTTCGGACGAGGAGTTGATCGGTGTCCTCGTCGTCGACGATCAGGAGTTGGTGCGGGGCGGGTTGCGCCGAATCCTGCGCCGCCGGGACGGTTTTCTCGTCAGCGAGTGCGCGGACGGCGACGAGGTGCCCGCCGCGGTCACCGCGCACCATCCGGACGTGGTGCTGATGGACCTGCGCATGAAGCGGATCGGCGGCATCGAGGCCACCCGCACGCTGCGCACCGATACCGACGCGCCCCCGGTGCTCGTCCTCACCACCTTCGACGACGACCAGTTGCTGTCGGGCGCGCTGCGCGCGGGCGCGGCCGGATTCATTCTCAAGGACTCCCCCGCCGAGGATCTGATCCGCGCGGTGCGCACGGTCGCGGGCGGCGGCTCGTGGCTGGACCCGACCGTCACCCCGCGTGTCCTGACCACCTACCGTTCGGCGCGTCCCACGCCCGCGGCCAGCGGCAATCGCCTGTCGGAGCTGACCGTTCGCGAGCTCGAGGTGCTCGAGCTCATCGGCCGCGGCCGCCTGAACGCTGAGATCGCGACCACATTGGGTATCTCGGAGGTAACGGTGAAGAGCCACGTGGGACATATCTTCGGGAAGCTCGGGTTACGCGACCGCGCGGCGGCCATCGTCTTTGCGTTTGACCACGGCGTAGTGGCACCGGGAGAATCCACCTCTTAGAGGGGTGGGTCGCGGGTTCTCGTCTGCTTCCCTCCCCGAGAGTTGGAGGTTTGACGGGGTGGATGCACCGCCATCGCGGGCCGGAAGCAGGTTCGGGCCGTACGAGTTGCGCTCGCTGCTGGGCAGGGGCGGTATGGGTGAGGTCTACGAGGCCTACGACACCTCCAAGGATCGCGTCGTCGCGCTCAAACTGCTGCCCGCCGAACTCGCGAAAGATCCGGCCTACCAGGAGCGTTTCCGCCGCGAATCGCAGGCGGCCGCCCGGCTGGCCGAACCGCACATCATCCCCATCCACGACTGGGGCGAGATCGACGGTGTGCTCTACATCGACATGCGGCTGGTGCTCGGGCGGGATCTGCGCTCACTGCTGGACGAGCTGGGGTCGCTGCCGCCGCTGCGGGCCATGACGATCATCGAGCAGGTCGCGGCCGCGCTGGACGCGGCGCACTACTCGGGCCTGGTACACCGGGACGTCAAACCCGCGAACATCCTTGTCACCGATGCGGATTTCGCATATCTCGCCGATTTCGGCATCGCGCGCGCCGAGGGCGACTCCACCCTCACCCTGACCGGGACGGCCATCGGCTCCTACGCCTATATGGCGCCCGAGCGTTTCGACGCGGGTCCGGTCACCGGGCGCGCCGACATCTACGCGTTGGCCTGTGTGCTGCACGAATGCCTCACCGGCGAGCAGCCTTTCCCGGCGCACAACATGAGTGTGCTGGTGCGCGCGCACCTCTCGGAGCCGCCGCCCTCGACCAGCCTGCTGCACGGCGGGATTCCGCCGCAGTTGGATGCCGTGGTCGCCAAGGCCATGGCGAAGGATCCGAACGCCCGGTTCTTCACGGCGGGCGAATTCGCCCGCGCCGCACGAATGGCGCTGGCGGGCGGGCAGTTCGCGCCGCCTCCGCCGCCCGGGCAGCCGCGGCCCGGCCGGACCGTTCCGCCTGGTCCGCCGGTGGGCATGCCCGCGGGCCGCCAGATGGACACGCCGGGTCGGGCAATCGACATGCCGCCGGGGCGGGCAGCGAGCCTGCCGCCGGGTCCGGTGGGTGCGCCGCCGACCACGGTCCTGCCGGCCGGGGACTCCTTCGGACCGCGCACCACGGTCATGCCGGGCGGTTCCGGCGCGACCCCGCCGGGCCAGCCGACCAGTCGGAATTCCGAACCGACCACGCGGCAACCGGCTCCGCGCCTGACCACGCCGACCGGATCGATCCCGGCCTACATCACCGGATCCTTCCCGGCCGCCGACGAGCCCTCCGGCGACCTCCCGGTCATCCGCCCCTCGGATCCGACCCGGGTGCGGGTCAGCGACTTCCACTACACGCCGCTGCCCGCCGACGCCCAGGAGCGCGCTGCCTGGGGACACGCGCAGGCGCAGCAGCAGGAGTTCCCGTACGCGCCCGCCCCCGACGATTCGCTGTACCCGACCGCGGAGCACCAGGTCGTCTACTCCGATCCGCCCCGCACGCGGCAGCAGCGCCGCAAGTCGGTGGCGCTGCCGGTCGCCCTCGGTGTGCTGGTGATCGCGATCGCCGCCATCGCCGGTGCGGTGGGCTGGCAAGTCCTCGACCGCTCCGGCAACGAAGCACCCATAACGACGGCAGCACAGGGTGTTCCGGGCACCACCGCACCGCGCTCGCAATCCGCGAGCCCGACGGTGACGGTGACCACCCCGGCCCCCACCACGGTGCAGCTGCCGGCGGGAGCGACGTCGTGTCCACAGCTGTACGCGGCGCAGGGCGGTTTCGCCAACTCCGCGACCGGAAACACGGGCACGAGTTGTCCTTTCGCGGAAGAGGTTCGCCGAGCCTATGCCGACGCGGCTGCGAAGCAGCCGGGTACGGCGATTAATGTGGTGGCGGTGAGCCCGGTGACCGGCCGGTCTTACACGATGAAGTGCACGGCCGCAGGCAAATTGGTGACCTGCGGCGGCGGAGATAACGCGGTGGTGTATGTCTACTGATCCGATTCCGGCCTGTCGCAAGGGGTTTGTGCGCGGGCTGGCCCTGGCGGCGGTGCTGGCCGTCTCCGCTTGTAGTGTGAATCTCGGTGCGGCGCACCACACTTCAGCGCAATCGAACGACATCAAGCCGGTCGGCGACAGTACCGAGCTACAGGCGCCGAATACCGTCGCCTCGATGTTGCCCGAGCTGTTCGGACTGCCGAAATCCGTCGCTTTCACAGCGGATTTCGCCGATCTGCGGGCCACACTGGACGGTCGGGTCGGCGTCGCGGTGATGCCGGTCGGCGGCGGCGACATGACCCAGCTGGGCGACTGGACCGGCGGCATCGCCTGGTCCACCATCAAGGTGCCGCTGGCCCTGGCCGCGCTGCGCCACGATCCCGCCGGCATGCGCGCCACAGCGGAGGCCGCCATCACCTTCTCCGACAATGATGCGGCGCAGGAACTCTGGACCTCACTGGGCACCGGCAGCCAGGCCGCCGAGGCGGTCGAGGCGATCCTGCGCGAGGCCGGGGACACCACCACCGATGTCGCGGCGCGTCATACCAAACTGGCCGCCCTGGAATCGGATGATCTGCTCGCCTTCGGCGCGACCGACTGGTCGCTGGCCGATCAGGTGCACTTCGCCTCCAGGCTGCCCTGCCTGCCGCGCGCCAATTCCGTTGTCTCACTGATGAGTGAGATCACGCCCAGCCAGAGCTGGGGCCTGGGCCGGTTGGTCGGCGCGGAGTTCAAGGGCGGCTGGGGTCCCGACGACGAGACCGGCAAGTACACCGTCCGCCAGTTCGGCCTGGTGCCGACACTGAACGGCCCGGTGGCGGTGGCGCTGGCCGCCGAACCGACCTCCGGCAGTTTCGACGACGCCACCGCGATGATGGACAAGCTGGCACTGCTGATCGGCGACCACCTACCCGACCTACGCGGCGGTCTCTGCGGCCACTGACACGAACCCGTGCGGTCACTGACGCATTCGCGTCACGCCGCCGCCCTTAACACATTCCGTGGGCGGCCGGGCCAAAATGCCCGGCTCGCACCGCGAATCGGGCAATCTCCGTCGGAAAAGGCCGATAACCACCGCATTTGACCCTCGCAGCCGCGACCCACAACAATCCTTGCGATTGACGGGTATAGGTGTGTCCGCTAGGAACAGGGAACGCACCGGGCGCCAGGAGCAGATGGAGGTCGTCAGGGTGAGAGCAAGGTTCGCGCGGGGGTGTGGCGCGCTGGCCCTGCTGGTCGGTGTCCTGACCGGATGCACCAGCAAGCCGGTTCTGGTGCCGGACAAGACATCCGCCGTCGCGGCCGCGCCGACCAACACCATCCCGGCCACCGTCATGGCGCTGCCCGGCACGCTGGCCTGGGATTTCGTCAATACCCTGGCGCCCACCCTGCCCGGCAAGGTGGGGCTGGCGGTGCTGCCGGTCGGCGGCGACAAGGTGGTGGCGCTCGGGGATTGGACCTCGGGGCCCGGCTGGTCGAGCATGAAGGTCCCGCTGACGCTGGCGGCGCTGCGCAAGAACCCCGGCAATCAGGTGGCGGCCATCAATGCCATCGAATACTCCGACAATGCCGCCGCCGATACGCTCTGGCAGTCCCTGGGCAGCCCGGAGGCGGCCGCGCAGGCCGTCCAGGATGTGCTGCGCGAGGGCGGCGACACCCAGACCACGGTGCCCGCGGCCCGCACCCGCTCGGAGTACTCCGCCTTCGGCCAGGCCGACTGGTCGCTGGCCAACCAGCTGAAATTCACCGCCAAACTGCCCTGCCTGCCGCAGTCCGAGGTCGTCACCTCGCTGATGGGCAAGATCAGCTCCGGCCAGCGCTGGGGCCTGGGCACCCTGGACGGGGCCGTCTTCAAGGGCGGCTGGGGTCCGGACACCAGCGGCAACTACCTGGTCCGCCAGCTCGGCCTGATCCCGGTCGACGGCGGGCAGATCGCCATCGTCGTTGCCGCCCAGCCCAATTCCGGCAGCTTCGACGACGGCACGGTCATCCTCACCAAGATCGCGAATCTGATCAGCCAGCATCTCGAGGAACTCAAGGGCGGCACCTGCTCCTGATTCATCGAGTGGCGCACCAGGGCGGCGAATCCGGACAAATCCCCTCACTGGTGTGCCACTCAGCGGGGATGAGGCGGTTGTAACCGGCGGTTCACGGGGGTGGGGGGGGC
>NZ_BAAFGR010000127.1:0-24357 GCF_041154655.1 Nocardia sp. JMUB6875 | reverse complement strand
CACGCCGCCAGCGTTCGTCCTGAGCCAGGATCAAACTCTCCGTTGAAGACTCTCAATCACATCCTTACGGATGAAATCGGAAGAATTAACCAGAGTCCGAAAACCTTGGCAGATTAAACGCCAGCTCGGAAATTAAGCTGACTAGATTGTCCAACCACCCCCACGGGGGTGAGAATGATTGGAACCAAATAAAATATTTGGCACTGACATTCATCGACACACTATTGAGTTCTCAAAGAACACACGCACACACCAACGCCCGGGCTCTAGTCCCGCTTGTCGGTGAGGCTGAATGTTTCTTGCTGGTGAAGCTTAGCTCAGTCCTCGCAGCAGAACCAAATCCGCTGGTCGGCGAAACTAATCTCGATCATCAGGCGCTCCTCGTCCAACCTCGTTTCCCAGGCCCTTGGGGCTCCGGGTCGGTGTCCGTGTCGCTCTGACCTGGAATAAGTTACGGGGTGCGGTGAACCAAAGTCAAATCGCCTCTCTACCTGCACCTTTGCGCGCATCTCTACGAATACTCCGCGACGGACCGGCTATACCGAGGAGACAGAGATGCCCGAGATCCTGCGAACGGTGTCGCGCGCCGCCGAAGCCGCGCGGCAGGGCGACCTCGAGACCGCGTGCCGCCTGTTCGTCATCGCGGAACGCCTCGCCTTAGAAGAGCTAGCGCACGACCGGCGTTGCCTGCCCGTTGACAAGCATCCCAACGGCAACAATTGTCGAAATGCGGGTCGACACGGGAATACGGGGCACGACGAAGGAGTCTGCGTGAATTCAACAGTGGGAGCGCGAACGCCCGGCGACCGGAAGGAAGGCGCAGACAGTCTCGTCTACGTCGTCTTCATTACCGCCGCTGCCGCCATGGGCGGCTTCCTCTTCGGCTACGACAGTTCGGTCATCAACGGCGCGGTCGAGGCCATCCGCGACAGGTACGACATCGGATCGGCGACCCTGGCGCAGGTCGTGGCCATCGCCCTCATCGGCTGTGCGGTCGGCGCGGCCATCGCCGGGCGCATCGCGGACCGGATCGGCCGCATCTGGGTCATGCGGATCGCGGCCACGCTGTTCACCTGCAGCGCCATCGGATCCGCGCTGCCGTTCGCGCTGTGGGATCTGGCCATGTGGCGCGTGATCGGCGGCGTCGGCATCGGCATGGCCTCGGTGATCGGGCCCGCCTACATCGCAGAGGTGTCGCCGCCCGCCTATCGCGGACGGCTCGCCTCCTTCCAGCAGGCGGCGATCGTGATCGGCATCGCCACCTCACAGCTGGTGAACTTCGCGATCCTCAAGATGGCGGGCAATGAACAGCGCGGGCACATCGGCGGACTCGAGGCCTGGCAGTGGATGCTCGGCGTGATGGTCATACCGGCTGCCCTGTACGGGCTGTTCTCCTTCACCATTCCGGAGTCGCCGCGCTACCTCATCTCGGTCGGGAAGATCGAGAAGGCGAAGGAAGTACTCAAAGAGGTCGAAGGCGACCGCGGCGAACTCGACGCCCGCATCATCGAGATCCAGCAGGCGATGCACAGCGAGACCCGCTCCACCTTCAAGGACCTCCTCGGCGGCAAGCTCGGCTTCCTGCCGGTCGTCTGGATCGGCATCGGCCTGTCGGTGTTCCAGCAGCTGGTCGGCATCAATGTCGTCTTCTACTACTCGGCGACGCTGTGGCAGTCGGTCGGCATCGACCCGTCGAGCTCGTTCTTCTACTCCTTCACCACCTCGATCATCAATATCGTCGGCACCGTCATCGCCATCACCCTGGTCGACCGGATCGGCCGGAAACCGTTGGCGCTCATCGGATCCGCGGGCATGGCCATCTCGCTGGCCCTGGAGGCGTGGGCGTTCTCCGCCAAGACCGGCTCCGGCAGCGACGTGTCCCTCCCCCACGCCCAAGGCATCGTGGCGCTGGTCTCCGCGCACTGCTTCGTGCTGTTCTTCGCCATGTCGTGGGGTGTGGTCGTGTGGGTGCTGCTCGGCGAGATGTTCCCCAACCGGATCCGCGCCGCCGCCCTCGGTGTGGCCGCGTCCGCGCAGTGGATCGCCAACTGGGTGATCACCGCCAGCTTCCCCAGCCTCTCGGACTGGAACCTGTCGGGCACCTACGTCATCTACACCGCCTTCGCCCTGCTCTCGATCCCGTTCGTGCTCAAGTGGGTGCCCGAGACCAAGGGCAAGGCGCTGGAGGAGATGGGCTGAGTCCTATTTCAGGATCTTGGTGATCTGGCCCGCGCCGACGGTTCGGCCGCCCTCGCGGATCGCGAATTTGAGGCCGACCTCCATGGCGATGGGCTGGATCAGCACCACTTCCATCGAGACGTTGTCACCGGGGAGGACCATCTCGGTCTCCTTCGGGAGGGTGACCACCCCGGTGACATCGGTTGTGCGGAAGTAGAACTGGGGGCGGTAGTTGTTGAAGAACGGGGTGTGACGGCCGCCCTCCTCCTTGGACAGGATGTAGGCCTGGCCCTCGAACTGGGTGTGCGGGGTGACCGAGCCGGGCTTGATGACGCATTGGCCGCGTTCGACGTCCTCGCGACGGATGCCGCGCAGCAGCAGGCCGACGTTCTCCCCCGCTTGCCCCTCGTCCAGGAGCTTGCGGAACATCTCGATGCCGGTGACGGTCGTCTTGGTCGTCTTCGGCCGGATGCCGACGATCTCAACCTCGGCGTTCACCTTCAGCACGCCGCGTTCGATGCGCCCGGTGACCACCGTCCCGCGGCCGGTGATGGTGAAGACGTCCTCGATCGGCATGAGGAACGGCTTCTCCACCTCGCGAGTCGGGGTGTCGATCCAGTCGTCCACGGCGGCCAGCAGTTCGGTGATGGTCTCCCCCCACTCGCCGTCCGGATGCTCCAGCGCCTGGTACGCCGACACCCGCACGATCGGGGTGTTGTCGCCGTCGAACTCGTACTCGTTGAGCAGATCGCTCACCTCGAGCTCGACCAGCTCCAGGATCTCCTCGTCCTCCACCATGTCGCACTTGTTCAGCGCCACAACCATTTTCGGCACGCCGACCTGTCGTGCCAGGATCACGTGCTCCTTGGTCTGCGGCATCGGCCCGTCGGTGGCGGCGACCACCAGGATCGCGCCGTCCATCTGGGCCGCACCGGTGATCATGTTCTTGATGTAGTCCGCGTGCCCGGGACAGTCGACGTGCGCGTAATGCCGGTTCTCCGTTTGGTATTCGACGTGCGCGATGGAGATGGTGATGCCGCGCTGCCGCTCCTCCGGGGCCTTGTCGATGGCCTCGAACGGGGTGAAGGGGTTCAACTCGGGATGTTTGTTGTGCAGCACGCGGGTGATCGCCGCGGTCAGAGTGGTTTTGCCGTGGTCGATGTGGCCGATGGTGCCCACGTTGACATGCGGCTTCGTCCGCTGGAACTTCGCCTTCGCCACTGGAATCCTCCTGTGCGCCTGCGCATCGAGGCGGGCACCGGGGACAAGGACACCGCGAAGTCATGCCCGACGGCGGTGTCGCAATCCAGGGTATTTCCGTTCGAGCCGGGAAAGGTCGAGAACCGGATGAACCGGGCGTCGAGGACCGTTGACGCGAAACGGGCTCGGGCCGCGCGCCACTCCGCGATCCCGAGTCAGTTCGCGCCGGGTTCACCCGCGGGCGGCACCGGGGTATAGGGCTCGGCCGAATCGCCCTGATCCTGCGGGATGCACACCCACTCGCCGGTCGAGGTCAGACCCCACTGGGCGACGATGCCGTCATGGGAGCAGTCGTCGCCCACCCGGTGCGGGTCGCGCCCCTGCTCCTGGGGTTCGCACACCCATTGGCCGTTGCGTTGATTCCATTGGGCGACAAGGCCGTCGTGTGAGCAGTCGTCGCCGATCTTGCGGGCGGGCTGGGCGGCGGTCGAGGTCGGCGGGACGACGAACTTGGGTGACGCGGTGATCGGCGGAACCGGGTTGCCGGGGTTCGTGGTGGACGCCCGGGATGTGGTGGAAGCCGGGGCCGTGGCCGAGGTGGTCGTGGTGTCGGAGCCGTTGTCGGAGCGGTTCACCAGTACGCCGATCGCGAAGGCGATGGCGAGGGCCGCCACGGCGACCGCGGCGATGGCGATGATTCGCGCCTGCTTGGCGCCGCTGGCCGACGAATTGTCGTTTTCGGTGCCCGGTGACCCCATTGTCACTGCCTTTCGTACCAGATGGTCCGGAAAAGCTCTGCCGAGCTCAACCTACTCGCGCCCGACCGGACGCGGTCGGACGGGCGCAGTAATGTCGGCTGTTATGACAGCTGTTGCAGATCGTTCGCTCGGACCGGAACTGGCGCGCACCGAGGGCATCGGGGACGCCGATGTGCTCGTGGTCGGGCTCACCTCGGCGGAGGACGGGCCGGTGCTCGCGCCCGCCGACGCCTTCGACGACGTGCTCGACGCGGACACCAGGGACGCGTTGCTGAGCGCGCTGCGGGCGGTCGGGGCCAAGGGCAAGGGCGAGGAGATCACGCGGGTGCCGACGCCGGCCGGGCTGGGCGTGGACTTCGTGCTGGCGGTCGGGCTGGGCGCGGCCGACAAGGTCGATGCCGAGCAGGTGCGCAAGTCGGCCGGTGCGGCCGGGCGGGCGCTGACCGGGGTCGCGACCGCGGTCACCACGCTGTCCGGGCTGGATCTGGGTGCGGCGGCCGAGGGGTTCTACCTGGGCGCGTACCAGTTCACCGCGTTCAAGTCGGCCAAGTCCGCGCCGAAGGCCGAGGACCAGCCGGTCAAGCGGGTCGAATTCCTGGTTCCCGAACCGGGATTCGGTGAAGAGGAGCTGTTCCGGGCGCAGGCGATCGCCGAAGCCGTCGCCACCGCACGGGATTTCGTGAACACCCCGCCCAGCGACCTGTACCCCGGCGAATTCGCCAACCGCGCGGCCGAATTGGCCAAGGCCGCGGGCCTGCAGGTGGAGATCCTCGACGAGAAGGAGCTCGAAACCCAGGGCTACGGCGGCATTCTCGGCGTCGGCAAGGGTTCCTCGCGGCCGCCGCGGCTGATCCGCATCACCTACGCGGGCGGCGACCCGAAGGTGGCGCTGATCGGCAAGGGCATCACCTTCGACACCGGCGGCATCTCGATCAAGCCCGCGGCGGGCATGGAGAACATGACCTCCGATATGGGCGGCGCGGCGGCGGTCATCGCCACCACCCTGCTCGCGGCGCGACTGAGCCTGCCGCTCACCGTCATCGCCACCGTGCCGATGGCCGAGAACATGCCGTCGGCCACCGCGCAGCGGCCCGGTGACGTGCTCACCCAGTACGGCGGCACCACCGTCGAGGTCATCAATACCGACGCCGAGGGCCGTCTCATCCTCGCCGACGCCATCGTGCGCGCCGGTCAGGACGAGCCCGACTACCTCATCGACGTGGCCACCCTCACCGGTGCGCAGATGGTGGCGCTGGGCACCCGCACCCCGGGCGTCATGGGCACCGACGCGTTCCGCGACCGGGTCGCCCGCATCTCCCAGGAGATCGGCGAAAACGCCTGGGCCATGCCGCTTCCCGCCGAACTCCGCGCCGACATCAACTCCAAGATCGCCGACCTTGCGAATGTCGCGCCCCACCGCTGGGGCGGCATGCTGTCGGCGGGCCTGTTCCTGAAGGAGTTCGTCCCCGAGTCGGTCCAGTGGGCCCACCTCGACGTCGCGGGCCCGGCCTACAACACCGGCGGCCCGTTCGGCTACATCGGCAAGGGCGGCACCGGCGTCCCGGTCCGCACCCTCATCTCCACCCTCGAGGACATCGCCGCCGAATAGACGGCCGCAAGACAACGCCCGCCTCCGCTCGATGCGGGGGCGGGCGTCCTGCGTCGGAGGGTGGTCAGTAGCCCTGGGCTCGGCGGGTGAGGATGCGCTGGCGGGCGTCGTGGTCACGCATGCGCTGGGGATAGCCGACTCGGCGGGCGTCATAGACGGGGATGTTCAGTGTCGAGGAGAGGCGGTGGGCTCCGCGTTCGCCGACCACTCGGCGGGTCCATTCGCCGTCATGTGCCACCAGGACGACCGAGACATCCGACACCGTGGTGCGCGGTTCGACGAAAGCCTCGACGCCGTAATGGCTTCGCGTCCACGCGACCAGGTGCGCCATGTATTCGGGATCCACGTCACCGCCGCGGGCGCCGCCGCTGCGGCCGAACAAATCCAGCAAACCCATTCCGGCAACCTCCTCTCCGGCCAGGCAGAACACCACCGGATACCTCGATATTGCCACTCCCGACCCCCTCCGCAACGGCCCGAGCCAACTCCTAAGCACCCCCACAGAAACCATTCAGCCCCACCTCAGCCCACCCGGAGCAGGCGCCGGGCGATCAAACGTGATACGTGTCATGGCATCCCATGAATCCATGCTCACGCCAGCGTCGTTCACCGCTCACGCGGGGGATCGCGACACGGAGAGGTCGGCGCAACCGCCGCCCTGTGACACGCCGCACCGCGACGAGTGCAAGGATGGGTGATTGGAACAAGAACCAACACGGATCTCCGGTGCCACAGATACTTCGGTGGCCGTCGGGACGACACCGCGACCCGCGGTGCCACGCCCGCTGAGAGACGAACTGTTTAACCCGACGAGCAGTCAGAGGAGTCAACGGACATGACCTTCTCCGTCCAGATGCCGGCTCTTGGTGAGAGCGTCACCGAGGGCACTGTGACCAGGTGGCTGAAGAAGGAAGGAGACACGGTCGAGGTCGACGAGCCGCTGCTCGAGGTCTCCACCGACAAGGTCGACACCGAGATCCCGTCGCCGGTCGCCGGCACGCTGCTGGAGATCTCCGCGAACGAGGACGACGTGGTCGCCGTCGGCGGTCAGCTGGGTGTCATCGGCAGCGGTTCGCCCGCCGCCGCGCCCGCTCCGGCTCCCGCGCCTGCGCCCGCCGCTCCGGCTCCCGCGCCGGCTCCGGCCCCGGCCGCCGCGGCTCCCGCGCCTGCACCGGCTCCCGCGCCTGCCCCCGCTCCGGCTCCGGCCCCGAAGCCCGCCGTGATCCCGGCCGCGGCCACCCCGGCCGACGAGCCGTCCTCCAACGGCGGCCCGTACGTGACCCCGCTGGTGCGAAAGCTGGCCGCGGAGAACAACGTTGACCTCGCGACCGTCACCGGTTCCGGTGTCGGCGGCCGCATCCGCAAGCAGGATGTGCTCGCCGCCGCGGAGGCCAAGAAGGCTCCGGCCCCGGCCGCCGCTGCGCCTGCCGCGGCCGCTGCTCCGGCCGCCCCGGCCGCCGCCGCGCCGAGCCCGTCGCTGTCGCACCTGCCCGGCACGGTCCAGAAGGCCAGCCGCATCCGGCAGATCACCGCGACCAAGACCCGGGAGTCGCTGCAGACCACCGCGCAGCTCACCCAGGTGCACGAGGTCGACATGACCAAGATCGCCGCCCTGCGCAACCGCGCCAAGGCCGCGTTCAAGCAGCGCGAGGGTGTGAACATCACGTTCCTGCCGTTCTACGCCAAGGCCGTCATCGAGGCGCTGGCCGTGCACCCGAACGTGAACGCCTCTTACAACGAGGAGACCAAGGAGATCACCTACCACTCGGTGGTCAATCTGGGCATCGCGGTCGACACCGACAAGGGTTTGCTCTCGCCGGTCATCCACAACGCCAACGACCTGTCGCTGGCCGGGCTGGCGCGCGCCATCTTCGATATCGCCAACCGGGCGCGCACCGGCGGCCTGAAGCCGGACGAGCTCTCCGGCGGCACCTTCACCATCACCAATATCGGTTCGAACGGCGCGCTGTTCGACACCCCGATCCTGGTGACGCCGCAGTCCGCCATGCTGGGCACCGGCGCGATCGTGAAGCGCCCCATGGTGATCAGCGATGACGGCAACGAGTTCATCGGCATCCGTTCGATGGCCTACCTGCCGCTCACCTACGATCACCGCCTCATCGACGGTGCTGACGCCGGTCGCTTCGTGACCACGATCAAGCACCGCCTGGAAGAGGCGGCGTTCGAGGGCGACCTCGGCCTGTAGTCGATGAAGGTCGTGGTCGCCGGGTCATCCGGACTGATCGGGACGGCGCTCGTCGCGGCCCTGCGCCGCGACGGGCACCAGGTCACCCGCCTGGTGCGCCGTCCCGTCCACGCCCGCGACGAATTCACCTGGGATCCGGTGCGATCCCATCTGGACGAGCGCGCGCTGCGCGGTGCCGACGCAGTGGTGAATCTGTGCGGCGCGAGCATCGGGCGGCGGCGCTGGAACGGCAGCTACAAGCAGGAGCTGCGTGACAGCCGGATCGTCCCCACCGACGTGCTGGCCGCCGCGGTCGCCGCCGAGGGGGTGCCGACGCTGATCAATGCCAGCGGCGTGCACTACTACGGCGGCGACGGCGGGGACCGCGTCGTCACCGAGAGTTCGCCTGCCGGTACGGGTTTCCTGGCCGGGCTGTGCGCCGACTGGGAGGCCGCCACCGAGCAGGCCTCGGACGCGGGCGTGCGCACGGTGCTGTTGCGGTCGGCCGTCGTGCTGGCGCGGCGGGGCGGGATGCTCGGAATGCTGTATCCGCTCTACTATCTCGGCCTCGGCGGGCGGTTGGGCAGCGGGCGGCAGTACGTGCCGTGGATCTCGCTGGACGACGAGGTCGGCGCGATCAGCTACGCGCTCACGCACGAAAACCTTTCCGGCCCGGTCAATATGGTCGGTCCGGCGCCGGTCACCAATGCCGAGTTCACACGCGCGCTGGGGCGGGTCATGCATCGGCCGACGCCCCTGATGGTGCCCGCGTTCGCGCTGCGGCTGGCCATCGGCGAATTCGCCGACGAGGCAATCCTGCACGGCCCCAGGGCGATTCCCGCGGCGTTGGAAGAGGCCGGGTACCAGTTCCAGCATCCGACGATCGGGGCGGCGTTGAACGCCACGCTCGGACACTCGGATTAGGTACCGCCCGCGCGGCACATGTCACATCGGGCGCGGCGCGCGTCACAGCGGCCCCGTCGATACCGTATGGAAGTGACCAATCAACCGTCCGAGCTGCTGGTCCGGGATGCGCGCGAGAGCGATCTACCGGAGATCCTGGTGATCCACAACAACGCCATCGCCGAGACCACCGCCATCTGGGATACCGAACCCGCCGACCTGGACGAGCGCAAGGCCTGGTTCTCGGGCCGGACCGGGGCCGGGCATCCGGTGCTGGTGGCCGAGATCGACGGCAAGGTGGCGGGCTACGCGAGTTACGGCCAGTTCCGGCCGAAGTCCGGGTACCGCTTCTCGGTCGAGAATTCGGTCTACGTGTCAGATATATTCCAACGCCGCGGGGTCGCCACCGCGCTCATGACCGAGCTGCTGGCGCGGGCCGAGCAGTCCGATGTGCACGCCATGATCGCGGCGATCGAAACGAGTAACCGCACGTCGATCGCACTACACGAGAAATTCGGCTTCACAAACGTGGGCCAGCTGCCGGAAGTCGGGCTCAAATTCGGGCGCTGGCTGGACCTGACACTCATGCAACGCGTCTTCGACGGAGGGGTAACGTCACAATCGTGAGTGAGAGCAGTACGGCCACCGCACCGTTACCCCGTGCGGTATCCGCCCGCTTCGACGACACACCCCTCGTCGTCGAGAATCTGGGCCTCATCGATTACCGGCAAGCCTGGGATCTGCAGCGTCGAATCGCCGAGGAACGCGCCGAGGGCATCGGGCAAGACCGCCTGCTCCTGCTGGAACACCCCTTCGTCTACACCGCGGGCCGCCGCACCGAGCCGCAGGATCTGCCCATGGACGGCAGCCCGGTCATCGAGGTCGATCGCGGCGGGAAGATCACCTGGCACGGACCCGGGCAATTGGTCGGCTATCCGATCGTCCGGCTGGCCGAACCCGTCGACGTGGTGGCCTACGTGCGCCGGCTCGAGGAAGCGCTGATCGCGGTCTGCGCGCGGCTCGGTCTGGAAGCCGGACGCGTGGAAGGCCGTTCGGGCGTGTGGGTGCCCGCGTCGGAGTTCCTGCCCGAGCGCAAGGTCGCGGCCATCGGCGTGCGCGTCCAGCGCGGGGTCACCCTGCACGGCGTCTCGCTGAACTGCGATTCCAGCCTCGACGGTTTCAACGCCATCGTGCCGTGCGGGATTCGCGATGCCGGGGTCACCACCCTGAGCCGCGAACTCGGTCGCGACGTGACCGTCGACGAGGTGCGGCCGCTGGTCGCCGATGCCGTCGCCCGCGCGCTGGACGGCGATCTGAAGGTGACCGACCACACCATCTCCCGCTGCGCGAAGGTCTCGGCCGAATGCCCCGAGCCGCTTCCCGCATCGACAACCGATCAGCTCCCGGTGGTGCCCGCAGCCGTGCCCGCCGAGGCCGTTTGATCACGAGCGTAGGGTGAACAAAGTGACCTCCGTCGATACCCCGGCAAACAATTCGGCCGCACCCAATGGCCGCAAGCTGCTCCGCATCGAGGCGCGTAACGCCGAGACCCCGATCGAGCGCAAGCCCTCCTGGATCCGCACCCGCGCGACCATGGGCCCCGAGTACACCGAACTCAAGGGCCTGGTGAAACGCGAAGGGCTGCACACGGTCTGCGAGGAAGCCGGGTGTCCCAACATCTTCGAATGCTGGGAGGACCGCGAGGCCACCTTCCTGATCGGCGGCGAGCAGTGCACCCGGCGCTGCGACTTCTGCCAGATCGACACCGGCAAGCCCGCCGCCCTGGACCGCGACGAGCCGCGGCGCGTGGCCGAGAGCGTGCAGGCCATGGGGCTGCGCTACTCGACCATCACCGGCGTCGCGCGTGACGATCTCGAGGACGGCGGCGCGTGGCTGTACGCGGAAACCGTCCGCGCCATCAAGGCGCTCAACCCGAACACCGGTGTCGAGCTGCTGATCCCCGACTTCAACGCGGTGCCCGAGCAGCTGGCCGAGGTGTTCTCGTCGCGGCCCGAGGTGCTGGCGCACAATCTGGAGACGGTGCCGCGCGTGTTCAAGCGCATCCGGCCCGCGTTCCGGTACGAGCGGTCGCTGGCGGTCATCACCGCCGCCCGCGAGGCCGGTCTGGTCACCAAGTCGAATCTCATCCTGGGCATGGGCGAGACCCCGGAGGAGATCACCGAGGCGCTGCGCGACCTGCACGAGGCGGGCTGCGACATCATCACCATCACCCAGTACCTGCGGCCGTCGCCGCGGCACCACCCGGTCGACCGGTGGGTGAAGCCGGAGGAGTTCGTGGAGCACTCCAAGGCCGCCGAGGAGATGGGCTTCGCCGGTGTCATGGCGGGGCCGCTGGTGCGCTCGTCGTACCGGGCGGGTCGCCTCTACGCCCAGGCCATGCGGCACCACGGGCGTGAGATCTCCCCGGAGATGCTGCACCTGGCCCAGGAAGGCTCGGCCGCCCAGGAGGCCAACAGCGTGCTGGCTCGCTTCGGTTCCACAGGGGCATAAGCGAATTCGACCGCCGAATGCGGTAGACGAGACCGACAGACAATGGCCCGGACAAAATGTCCGGGCCATTGTCGTATGCGAAGACCAGCGGGTTCTTGTCAGCACGACTTGCAGGCCATCGCCACAGGTGAACGGCGGGTATCGGCGTGCCATGCGCATCGGTTCGGTCGATTCGTGGACGGCCGCACGGCGCTGGTGGGAAGCTCGAAGGACCGCATCAGTCGGCCCCGGGAGCGAGCCATGGTCGAGCGAACAACGGCGTCGCAAGGCGTCAACGGCAGGGTAGTCGTGGCCGAAAGGCCGGACGAGATACGCAATGTGGTGTTGGTGGGGCACAGCGGGTCGGGCAAGACCACGCTGGTGGAGGCCCTCGCCGTGGCCGCCGGGGCGGTACCCCGGGCCGGGCGGGTGGAGGACGGCACCTGCGTCTCCGACTACGACGACATCGAGCAGCGACAACACCGGTCGGTGCAACTGTCGGTGGTGCCGATGGGATGGGACCACGTCAAGGTCAATCTCCTCGACACCCCCGGATACGCCGATTTCGTCGGGGAACTCAGGGCCGGTCTGCGAGCAGCGGACGCGGCCCTTTTCGTACTCTCGGCCGCCGCGGGCGTGGAGGGCGTGAGCGGGGCGACCCTCGCCTTGTGGGAGGAATGCGCGAGCGTCGGCATGCCGCGCGCCATCGTGCTCACCCATTTGGATACGGCGCGCGCCGATTTCGAGGACATGAACGACACCTGCCGCGAGATTCTCGGTGGCGGACGGTCGGAAAGCATGCTGCCGCTGCATCTTCCGGTCTACGGGCCCAAGGCCGCCGACGGACATCGGCCGGTGACAGGGTTGATCGAGCTGCTCACCCAGCACGTGTACGACTACGAGACCGGGGAGCGCGTGGAAACGCCCGCCTCCGAGGAGCAGCGGGAGCAGATGGAGGAGGCGCGCAACCGGCTCATCGAGGGCATCATCGCCGAGAGCGAGGACGAGACGCTGATGGATCGGTATATCAGCGGTGAGGAGATCGACCTCACCACGCTGGTCGCCGATCTCGAAAAGGCCGTGGCGCGTGGCAGTTTCCATCCGGTGCTGATCGCCGCACCGCCGCCGGAAGGGGCGCGGCAGGGGTTGGGGACGGTCGAGATTCTCGATCTGATCACGCGCGGATTCCCCACGCCCGCTGAGCATCCCGTCTCCGCGACAGGGTCGGGTGGGAAGTCGTCCGCGCTGGCCTGCGATCCCGATGCACCGCTGGCCGCCGAGGTCATCCGCACCGCCTCCGACCCCTATGTGGGCCGGATGTCGCTGGTGCGCTTGTTCTCCGGCACGCTGCATGCCGACGACACCGTCCATGTGTGCGGGCACGGTGTCGGCGATACCGGCGATCACGATGCCGACGAACGCGTCGGCGGCGTCTCCGCGCCGTTCGGCAAGCAGCAGCGGCCGCTCCCCCAGGCCATTGCCGGGGACATCGTCTGCGTGACCAAGCTGTCGCGTGCCGAGACCGGGGATACCTTGTCCGCCAAGGACTGTCCGCTCATCATCGAGCCCTGGTCGATGCCGGATCCGCTGCTGCCGGTGGCCATCAAGGCGCACAGCAAGGCCGATGAGGACAAGCTCTCGCAGGGGCTGTCGCGGCTGGTCGCCGAGGATCCGACGGTGCGGCTGGAACAGAATCCCGACACCCATCAGCTGGTGCTGTGGTGTCTCGGCGAGGCGCATCGGGAGGTGGCGCTGGAACGACTGCGGTCCCGGTTCGGTGTGCAGGTCGACGTGATCGACCACCGGGTCGCGCTGCGCGAGACCTTCGCGACCACGGCGTCCGCCAAGGGGCGGCATGTGAAGCAGTCCGGCGGGCACGGGCAGTACGCCATCTGCGAGATCGAGGTCGCGCCCCTGCCGGAGGGCTCCGGAATCGAGTTCGTGGACAAGGTGGTGGGCGGAGTCGTTCCGCGCCAGTTCATTCCGTCGGTCGAGAAGGGCGTGCGCGCCCAGGCCCTCCGCGGTGTGGTGGCCGGATATCCCCTGGTGGACGTGCGCGTGACGCTCTTCGACGGCAAGGCGCACTCGGTCGACTCCTCCGATGCGGCCTTCCAGATGGCCGGCGCACTCGCACTGCGCGAGGCGGCCGGACTGGCGCGCATCAACCTGCTCGAGCCGATATCCGAAGTGCGCGTGGTGGTTTCCGACGACTACGTCGGCCCCGTCCTGGGCGATCTGTCCAGCCGGCGCGGCCGGGTCCTCGGCACCGAACCGGTGGGCCTGGGCCGCACCGTGATTCGCGCCGAGGTGCCCGAACTCGAGCTCAGCCGCTACGCCGTCGACCTGCGCTCACTCGCGCACGGCGCGGCCACCTTCACCCGAACCTATGTCCGGCACGAGGCCATGCCCGGCCAGCTGGCCGACTCGATGCGGGAGAAGGCCAAGAGCGCCAACTGATCTCGGCTACTCGCAGGCCACGCCGTCGTTATCGCGGTCCAGGGCCGGGCGGTAGCCGGGCTCACCCTTCTTGATGGGAGCCGCGCCGGCCTTGCGGGCCTCGGCGCAGTTCGCGTAGTAGACGTCGTCGGCGGCGGGGACGACCAGGCCCGCGCCCTCGAGCAGGTCGCGCGCGGCGGTCGCGGCGGGGACGGCCGGGATCGGCGCCGGAGCCGGATCGATCTGGATGTCGGCCGGAACGCCCGGGGCGGTGTGGAAATCCGCGTTCGCGGGGCCGGCGGTGACCGCGAGCAGGGTCGCGGCGATGGTTGCGGTCAGGCCGAGGGTGGCCAGGGCCTTCTTCATACTTCTCACTCCAATTTCATTCTGGGACATTGCCTGTGCGGGTCAGCGCGGGCAGCCGTCGAGGACGCGGATCATGGCGTCCTTCTCGGCCTGCGTGACCCACAGGCGATACGCGGCCTTCACCGCGATCTGCTTCGCCACGTAGGTGCAGCGGAAGGATTTGTTGGACGGCAGCCAGGACGCGGCATCGCTCGCGCCCTTCTGCTGATTCGCCGCGCCGTCCACGGCCAGCAGGTTGCGCGGGTCGTTGGCCAGGTTGGCGCGTTCGCGCGGGGAGAGTTGCTGCGCGCCGGTCTGCCAGGCGTCGGACAGGGCGACCACGTGATCGATCTGGACCGCGTTCGAGGTGTTCTTGCCGCGCACGAATTCGATGGTCTTGCCGGTGTACGGATCCGTGAGCGTGCCCGACAGCACCACGCAGTCACCGGTGCCGGGCTTGAAGACCGGGTCGGTGAGGTCTCGGCCCAGGATGTCGTTGCGGGTGTCGCAGCCGTTGTGGCCGCCCGCGACATCCACATCGTCGGTCCAGTTGTCGCCGAACTCGTTTCGCGCGTATCCGGTCTTCGGGGCGCGGCCCTGCACCGGGAGCGTGTCCAGCACGGCGCGGGCGTCGGCCGGAGACAAGGTGACGGCCTCGGCGAACAACAGCGCCGCCGAGCGCGGAAGTTCCGGCGCGGTGGTGGCCGATGCTTCGGTCGGCAGGGCGGCGGTGGTGTCGGCCAGGCTGTGCGAGGTGCAGCCCACCAGGGTGAGGGCGCTCACCAGGAGCGCGACCGCGAGCCGCGGGCGGAGACCGGTGGGCCTGTGGTCTGACGACCGCATGTCCTTCCGTGTTCCTTCCGCTTGCCTGGCACTGGTTATATCCAGCAGAACAGATCCAAGCGGGCTTACACAAACCGACTGACTGGTATCGATGGAAATTGAGATCCGAACCACCCGGTCGCCACGGCGGTGATCCCGTCGCGAACCGGCCGTACCCGGCCATTAAGCTGGACGGCATGGCAGCAGGCAAGGGCGGTAATCCGTCGAAGGAAGCGAAGGCCGCGGCGAAGGCGGCGCGCAAGCAGGCGTCGAAGGAGCGTCGCCAGCAGCTCTGGCAGGCGTTCCAGATGCAGCGCAAGGAAGACAAGCTCCTGCTGCCGCTGATGATCGGCGCCTTCGTCGGCGTGACCGTGGTGTTCCTGGTGATCGGCTTCATCTTCGGCATGCAGTGGTTCCTGCTGCCGATCGGCCTGATCCTGGGCGCGCTCGCCGCCTTCATCCTCTTCGGCCGCCGCGTCCAGAAGAACGTGTACGCCAAGGCCGAGGGTCAGGCCGGCGCGGCCGCCTGGGTGCTCGACAATCTCCAGGGCAAGTGGCGCGTCACCCCCGGCGTCGCCGCCACCACCCAGCTCGACGCGGTCCACCGCGTGGTCGGCCTGCCCGGCGTCATCCTGGTCGCCGAGGGCTCCCCGCAGCGCGTGAAGTCGCTGCTGGCGCAGGAGAAGAAGAAGGTCTCGCGCCTGGTCGGCGACACCCCGATCTACGACGTCGTGGTCGGCAACGGCAAGGACGAGGTCGCGATCAAGGATCTCCAGCGCTACCTCACCAAGCTCCCCCGCAATATCGACACCAAGCGCATGGACCTGATCGAGGGCCGTCTCTCGGCCCTCGCCACCCGCGGCGGCCCGGCTCTCCCCAAGGGTCCGCTCCCCTCCGGCGCGAAGATGCGCGGCGTTCAGCGCTCGATCCGCCGCCGCTGACACCCACCCGCTCCCCCGAGGCCCGCGTCCACCGACGCGGGCCTCGCCATTTCCGGCCGCTTTCGCTGAGTGGCACACCAGCGAGGGGATTTGCCCGAATCGACCGCACTGGTGTGCCACTCAGCGGCCTACTGCGGGGGTGGGAAGCGGAGGGTGGCGGTGATGGTGAGGTAGGTGCCGGACGGGGTGGTCGTCAGGCGGAGCATGACCGCGGAGCAGTGGGGGCAGCGGACTACCGTGCCGGGGCAGTTCAGGTAGACGAGGGCTCGGGCCAGGGGTTCGGTGGAACCGCAGGTGGCGCAGCGGCATTCGTGGAGGGTGGGGTCGCCGGGGAAGAGCTCCGAGAGGATGCCGGCGAGGGCGTTGCCGTCGACGTAGTGGTCGCCGGGGGTGGTGGTCGCGTAGGTGTACGGGGTTGTCATGGGTTACCTGCCCGTGGGTCCGAAACGCTCGGTGCGGATCATGGCGGGGGCGTGACCGGCGGAAACCAATGCGTCGGCGGCGAATTCGACGAAGGCGGTGGGGCCGCAGACGTAGCAGGTGACCGACGGTGACGGCGGGAGAGCCAGGCCGGCTATCTCATTGCGAGTGAGTCGGCCGGGTGGCCGGGGATCGTCGGCGGGGGCGGTGCGGGTGTAGGCGAGGAACAGTTCGATGTCCTCGTCGGATGCGCCTTCGCCCAGCAGGCAGACTCGGCCGGTCTGGTCATCGGCTGAGGTGAGGTGGGCGCGGCGGAGTTCGGCCAACTCGTCGGCGTAGAGGAGGTCTTCAGGGGTGCGGACGGAGTAGAGGAGGCGGAAGGGGCTGGGGTTGGCGGACTTTCGGCGGGCTCGGAGCATGGAGGCGAGGGGGACTATGCCGGAGCCGCCCGCGATGAGGACGGCCGCGCCGCCGGATTCGGGGGTCCAGACGAACCAGCCGCCGACGGGGCCGCGGACTTCGATGAACGCGCCGACGGGGAGGGCGTCGACGAGGTAGGTGGAGACTTCGCCGTCTTCGACTCGCTGGACGGTGATTTCGATGTGGTCGCCGTCGGCGGGTGCGGCGAGGGAGTAGCTGCGTTCGGCGTGGTAGCCGTCTGGCGCGGTGAGGCGGACGTCGAGGTGCTGGCCGGGGCGGTGGCCGGGCCAGCCGGGGACGCGGAGGATGAGGGTGCGGGCCGTGGCGGATTCGGCGCGGGTGGCGAGGAGTTCGGCGGGCTGCCAGCGCATCAGTCGTCCTGGTAGCGCTGTTCGCGCCAGGGGTCGCCGTAGCTGTGGTAGCCGGCGGCCTCCCAGAAGCCGGGTTCGTCGAGGTCGAGCAGCCGGATGCCCTTGACCCACTTGGCGGATTTCCATAGATACAGGTGCGGCACCAGCAGCCGCGCGGGCCCGCCGTGCTCGGGCGGCAGGTCGGCGCCGTCGTAGGTGTGCACGATCCAGGCGCGGCCGTCGGTGAGATCCTCGAGCGGCAGGTTGGTGGTGTAGCCGCCGTAGCTGGAGACCAGCGCGTATTCGGCTTGGGTTTCGACGTTTTCGAGCAGACTGTCCAGGGAGATGCCCTGCCAGTCGGTGTCGAGCTTGGACCAGCGGGTGACGCAATGCAGGTCGACGTGCGGGCGTTCCTGCGGCAGCGACATCAATTGCGGCCAGCTCCAAGCGTATTGGCGGCCAGTCTCATTGATGATGGTGAACTGCCAGCGGTCGAGGTCCACCCGCGGCGTCGGGCCCGCCGACAGCACCGGGAAGTCGTCGACCAGGTACTGGCCCGGCGGTAATCGGTCGCTCTGCGGACGTGGGCGTCCTTGGAACCCGGGCGAGAAGCCAGTCATCCGACCACTCCCTTCGCTGCGACGGCAGGAAAGCTGGTGGTCAGCCTACGCGTCAGCCGATGTGGCGGGAGAGGAAGCGCACGACATCCGGAGTGACGGTGCTCCAGTATTCGTCGGTGTGGCCGCCGGGCGTGATCAGCCCGACCTCCGGGTGTCCAACCGCGATGTAGCGGCGGCAGCCCTCGATGAACCGATCGCGATCGCCGCACCACAGGCCCACCGGGGCCGGGCCGAGCTTGTCGAGATTGCGCAGCGGATCCAGGGCGGCCCACTGGTCGGCATTGATGAAGACATTGCGCTTGGCCATCTCGGTCCACGAGGTGAGCAGGCCGGGCGACATGGTCGCGACCGCGTTCACCGGGCGGCCCTGTTCGAAGCGGCGGCGCGCGTAGACGAACGCGCCGAAACCGCCCATGGAGGTGCCGGTGACGGCGGCGGGCAGACCGTCGGGTCCGCCCAGGCGGCGCTGGGCCAGCCAGCCGGGAACCTCGTTGAGCAGCATGGACATCGGGTCGTCGCCGGTGCCGCGGTCGTGCCAGTAGTTGTCGCCGCCGTCGAGGGCGACGAAGCCGAAGGCCGGGGACAGCCGGGTGGCGACGCCGACGGCGAGCAGGTCGGCGATATTGCCGACGGCCGCGGTGCGGGCGCTGCCGTGCAGGCCGTGCAGCAGCAGGGAGACCGGGAGGTTCTCGGTGGGGACGCCCGGCGGCAGGATGGTGATCAGATCGACCTCGCGGCCGCGCGACTTCGAGAAGACGCGTTCGGTGCGGATGACGGGGTTGATGCCGGCGACGGTCTTGCCGAGATCCTCGCCCCGCCCGGTGCTCTTCACTCCGTCGGTCTCGGCCGCGGCGTTCACGCCCGCGCCCACCGCGGCGCCCGCGGCGGCAAGACCCAGTAGACCGGTAGTCGCGAACAGGGAACGACGGCTGAACCTCCGCGCCGCCGCTCTGTAGTTCTCGACCATGCAATCCTCCATCAGCACATAAATAGCTACCTGCCGTGGAACCGGTGGATCGGTACTTCGCGGCAAATCGCCGCCACCATACCGATCGAAAGCAAACTGCGGTGAACGTTTGGCAACGTCTCGCCACACACTTCACCAACAGCATCGCAGGTAACGGCGGGAATCCGCGCCAACTCGGCGCGGATCCTCATATTTACATCCCGCTGATGAGAATTCCGTTAGCTCGCGGCGGCCGGGGTCGAGCGGGCGCTCAGCGGCTGTAGACGAGCGCCGTGCCGGTGGCGCGGTCGTGCATGCCGCGGCCGTCGGAATCGGTGAAGAGCGCGGGGATGACGAACAGCACGATGAGCTGACGAGCCAGGGCCCGGATGAAACCGACCGGCGCGTCGGCGTCGACGCGACTCACGCGCAGCTTCAGGAAGTACTGCCCCGGCGTGAACCCGAACAGCGTGACCGTCGCGATCCCCAGCACGAACCAGACCAGCAGCGTCGGCGTGGACAGGGCCTGCGTGATGACCTCGAAGTGCGAGGGCGGCTGCTGCCCCTGGGGAATCGTCATCTTCGAGATGATCTTCTCGGCGTCGGGCCGCACGATGATCGCGGCCAGGCCCATCGAGATGAACCAATCCGCGAGGATGGCGAACACGCGCCGGGTGAAGGGTGCGAGCGCGCCGGGACCGGAGGCCGGCAGTCCGAGTTCCTTGCCCTGATAGTCACCGGCCGGGTTGTCTCCGGATTCGGCGTTCGGTCCGGACAGCCATGAGCCGGTGATGCGTGCCATGGGCTCAGCTTATGCGCCGCCCACGGGCCGGTTTCGCAGCCCTGCCGGTCGGGGTTCGAGGACGGAACCATATATGGGTGCGTCCTACCGTCACGCCCTGCGGCAACCGGTCGGGCAACCGCCCCGCATACCAGTTAGCTGGACGGATGCCCGGCGGTGAGGATTCTCACCACGACCGGCGGACTCGCGGTAAGGCCCCTAACTTTTCAGAGTCTTAACAGTCGCTTCCGGCAGCTCAATGGCAGGATGTCCCTGCTGGTCGAGCATTGCTCGGCGACCGCTGCGGCGTCTTCGCGAACCCGGGGGCACCGCCGAACCCCCGGCCAGCAGTGCGTGTAACACTGGCGAAACACAGCCTTGATTGCAGGGAAACACCGCGTCCATACCGTGTGGTCGCGACGAACCCATGCAGTCACCACTGGCTGGGAACCGATCCGTAAGGAGTACTAAGTGGCGTTCAGCACGGCCGACGAGGTCATCAAGTACATCAAGGAGGAGGAGGTCGAATACGTCGACGTTCGGTTCACCGACCTCCCCGGTGTGCAGCAGCACTTCTCGATCCCGGCGAAGGCGTTCACCGCTGATCTCGCCGAGGAGGGCCTCGCGTTCGACGGTTCGTCGGTGCGTGGCTTCCAGTCGATCGACGAGTCGGACATGCTGCTGCTCCCCGACTTCAGCACCGCGCGGGTCGACCCCTTCCGCGCCGCGAAGACGCTGAACCTGAACTTCTTCGTGCACGACCCGTTCACCCGCGAGGCCTACTCCCGCGACCCGCGCAACATCGCGCGCAAGGCGGAGGAGTACTTGAAGTCGACCGGTATCGCGGACACCGCGTACTTCGGCGCCGAGGCGGAGTTCTACATCTTCGACTCGATCCGCTACGACTCGGCCATGAACGGCGCCTTCTACGAGATCGATTCGATCTCGGGCTCCTGGAACACCGGTGCGGAGTACAACGCCGACGGCACCCCGAACCGCGGCTACAAGGTTCGCAACAAGGGTGGCTACTTCCCCGTCGCCCCGTACGACCACTACGTCGACCTGCGCGACAAGATCTCGACCAACCTGCAGAACGCGGGCTTCGAGCTGGAGCGCGGCCACCACGAGGTCGGCACCGCCGGTCAGGCCGAGATCAACTACCGCTTCAACACCCTGCTGGGCGCCGCTGACGACCTGCAGCTGTTCAAGTACATCGTGAAGAACACCGCGTGGCAGGAGGGTAAGACCGTTACCTTCATGCCGAAGCCGCTCTTCGGCGACAACGGCTCGGGCATGCACGCCCACCAGTCGCTGTGGAAGGACGGCAAGCCGCTGTTCCACGACGAGGCCGGCTACGCGGGCCTGTCGGATCTGGCGCGTCACTACATCGGCGGCATCCTGCACCACGCCCCGTCGCTGCTGGCGTTCACCAACCCGACCGTCAACTCGTACCACCGTCTGGTGCCGGGCTACGAGGCCCCCATCAACCTGGTGTACTCGCAGCGCAACCGCTCTGCCGCCGTGCGTATCCCGGTGACCGGTTCCAACCCGAAGGCCAAGCGCATCGAGTTCCGCGCGCCGGACTCCTCGGGCAACCCGTACCTGGCCTTCGCCGCCATGCTGATGGCCGGCATCGACGGCATCAAGAAGAAGATCGAGCCGCTGGCTCCGGTCGACAAGGACCTCTACGAGCTGCCGCCCGAGGAGGCCAAGAACATCCCGCAGGCCCCCACCTCGCTGGCGTCGGTCATCGACAAGCTGGAGCAGGATCACGACTACCTCACCGAGGGTGGCGTGTTCACCGAGGACCTGATCGAGACCTGGATCGACATCAAGCGCACCCAGGAGATCGCCCCGGTCAACCTGCGCCCGCACCCCTACGAGTTCGAGCTCTACTTCGACGTCTAAATCGAAGCAGCGCAAGCGCTCTCGGAGCCCCATCCGCCTCGGCGGGTGGGGCTCCGCCCGTTTCCGGGGCCGCTCGCCTACGATCACCCCATGGCCGTCGATGTTGTGACCAGCATTGATATCGCACGCCCCCGGGACCGGGTCGCCGAATTCGTCACGAACCCGGCGAATGCCACCGACTGGTACCGGAACATCGCCTCGGTGGACGTGCAGACCGACGGCCCGTTCGGCGTCGGTTCCCGAATGGCGTTCCAGGCCCGCTTCCTCGGCCAATCACTCGCCTACACCTACGAGGTGGTCGAGTTCGACCCCGGCCGCCGACTCGTCATGCGAACCGCCGACGGCCCGTTCCCGATGGAGACCGACTATTCGTTCGAGGACACGGCCGATGGCGGAACCAGGGTCACCCTCCGCAACCGCGGCGAGCCCGCCGGCTTCTCCCGCGTCGCCGCGATCCTGATGGAACCCGCGATGCGCTCGGCGAACCGCAAGGACCTGCGCCTACTGAAAGAAATCCTCGAAGCGCGGTGACAACTCAGCTGGTTCATACAGGCACTTTTGCGGGGGCGGCGAACAGGTCACTCATCTCGAGGATCGCGACGTAGGCCGGTTCGGCGTCGGCGGGGAGATCGAATGCCCAACGGACCGCAAGGGACTCACCGGGGTTCAGGGGCGACCACTCGTCCACTGTCGCGCTCGGAGGCATGCGGTGGGTAGCCTTCCCATCCTCGTCGAAACAGCGTCCTTGGGTGTCGCACAGTCGGTTCGAGCCGAAGAAACTCTGTCGTTTACCGCTGATGTTGGTGATCGTGAGCGTCACCACGGCGAAGGTTCCGTCGGCTCTGCGCCATCCGCGGTCGGAGACGACGAGTGGGCCGATGTACTTCACATCGATGACCGCGTATTCGAAGTTGTTGCCGTGCACCGGGGTTCCGGCCGTGGCGGTCGCGGGGGCGACGGTCGAGGCGATTGCTGCGAACAACGCGAAACTCGAGGCGAGCTTGATCATCGTTGGAGTGTGCTCTATTCGGGGCGAGCGGTAGTGCGTCGATTACGTCCAGTTGATGTCGCGATGATCGGGTCATGATGTTCAGTGCGCGGACCAGCGGGTTTGTGGAGAATTGGGGCAGCGGTAGCGAGCAGGCGAACGAGGTGCGGGTGCCATGTCCGACGACAGGAAGCAGTTGGTCGTGTCGGGCGGTGTGCCGCTGGTGATTCTGGCGGCGGGGTGGGTGATCTTCGTCGGGCCCGCGCGACCGACGGGTGAGTCGCTGGCCGCGGCGATCGTCACGTTCGCCGGTGCGGTACTCACGGCCGCGGTGGCGCTGGTCGGGCATATCTTCAAGCGGCAGACGGACAAACGGCTCGAGCGCGGGAGTCAGGAGAAGCGCGAGCGGCTGCGGCTGGATGCCGCGATGCGGGCCGGGGAGCTGCTCGCCGCGGAGGGTACCCAGACGACGCCGGCGGTGGTGGCATCCGGGCTGCTCGCGCTCACGAACCTCGGCCAGGAGCTGCTGGCGGTGACACTGCTGGTCGATCTGTGGAAGGAGCACAATTCGCAGGTGTCCTCGGAGACAGCGGTTCTCGTCATCGACAAGGCCTTGCGCAGCGACGAGCACACCGTGCAACTGGTGGGCGCCGAACTGTTGTGCCGCAATGCGGAAAGGCTCGACCCCTGTCAGTCGCTGCACTGGCCGAGCGCGCTCGAGGGGACATGGAATCCCCGTTTCAGCAGAAGGACCAAGCTGCTGATCGTAGAGGCGCTGGTCACGATGACACTGGCCGCGCCCGCCACCGAAGGCGCCATTCGCGCGGTCGCCGTCCGGTTGTACGCGTTCTGGGAAGCGGAGCAGGAGTGCGCGCGGACCCGCGGATGTATCGGGAAGCTGTTGAGCGCGTTGCAGACCCGCCTGGACCATCTCGGATACAACGATTTTCTGCAAGGCGATCGCGAGGTGCGGCTGACGCAACTCGACGCGGCCGCCGCGAGCGCCCATACCGGTCCCGATGGATTCCTGGACCAGCTCGCCGACAAGCTCGCCGACCGGCTGGCCGCATGGTCCGCGGACTGCGAAGGACTGCCCGCCTCCGCCGGAAGTCTCTCCACCGCCGAGTGTGGCATCCCTCACACACACCCCCAAAAGCCCTCGGCCCGGCGCAATCTCGAATCGAATTCCCGAGCCGGTTGATGGATCTCGGTCGAAGCCCCGGTCCTTACGACCGGGGCTTCGACCCGGTTCAGAGGGTTAGATCTTCTGCCAGAGAGCCGGGGTGTTCGGCGGGGTCCAGTCGGGGGCGTCGGCGGTGTGCGCCTGGATGCAGCGGTATTGGGATCCGTTGTAGGACACCACGTCACCGACGTTGTAGCGGAGGCCCTGCTGCCATGCAGCGGGGACCGGAGTGGTCGTGGTGGGCGGCGGGGTGGTTGTGGTGGACGGCGGAGTCGTCGTGGTGGTGGGCGGAGTGGTGCCGCCGCAGGCGGACGCGTCCAGCACGTCGACGGAGCTACGGGTGGTACCCCAGACCGAACCGTCCTTGAAGGTGACGTCGGCGGCGAACTCGTGGTGGCCGGCGACGGTCGGAATCCACTGGATGACCGGATCGATTCCGTTCACTACCACCACATTGCCGATCCGCGGCTGCTGCGGGGTCTGCTGCGCGAAGTCGATGAGCTCCACCCGAATCGCGTCGGCACCCAACCCGGCCGACGAGAACGACACCAGATAGGGGGTGTTCACACAGTGGGTGGTACCCGGAACCGTCGGGGGCGCGGGGACTTCCGCGACCGCCAGGCCCGCGGTGAGTACCGCGGCCCCGCTCAATGCCGTAAGCCAGCCGACCCCGAGCCCCACCCGAGCAAACCATGAATTCATCGCTTCGTACTCCTAGCCGTACCTCACACTGCCAGCGCAGTGCTTCGGCAAGCTAACAATAATCCTTCAGTGCCACAGGAACTTTCACACTAGTGTGACCCGGGTTACGTTTAGCCGTCGGCCGCGGCCCTCGGGAAACCCTGTGTCCCGGTGGGTGGGGTGGGAAGTTCGG
>NZ_BAAFGR010000126.1:0-24400 GCF_041154655.1 Nocardia sp. JMUB6875 | reverse complement strand
ACAAAGCCACATACCCGACATTCATCCAGATGATCACCGCCGCCACCGCGGGCAGCGCCAGCGTCGGCGAACTCAGCCATTCCACCCGCCGCCCCAGCAGCGCGTTCAACGCCCCGTCGCTCGGCGCGAAAATCCACTGCCACACCACACCCACCGCCACCGGCGCGCACATCCACGGCAGTGCGTACACCACCCGCAACGCGGTCCCGCCCCGCCCGCGCCGCGCCAACATGGCGGCCACCGCGAACCCGAGCGCGGTCTGCACCGGCACCGCGATCGCCGTCAGCCCCAGCGTCACCAGAATCGAATGCCCGAACTGCCGGTCCGTCAGCACCGACCGCCAGTTCTCCCACCCGGTGAACTCGATGGGCCCCAACAGATTCCAGCTGTGCACACTCAGCCACAGCACCACCGCGACCGGCAGCAGCAGAAAACATCCCACCCCGATGAGACTCGGCAACAGCAGGGCATAGCCGACCGCGGCATGTCGGCGTCGCGTAGTCATCCGGTGGCGAACCGTCCGGTCCATGCTGAGACCATTCACGATCGGCGACGCTACCGGCGGCATACGCGACACTCGCTTTCCCACGCCCGATCTGCCCGATATTGCCCTGTGCCCGCTGCGATTTCGGGCCTGTCTTCCACCCGGTGCGCGCGCCTGGCGCATGATAGTTTCAGCCGCGCGCGTTCAGAGCTACAACGGCGAGGCTGGCCACGACAGGGCAGGGGACGGCGTCGATGAGAATCAAGCCACGGGAACAGATCCTCGGAGTCTGGCGGTCCATGTTGACCGCGTGCTACCGCGATGAACAGTGGGTCTGGGGCGGTCGCAACGGTTCCAACTCCATCAGCGACGCGGAGCAGCTGCTGTGCCTGCTCTATCCGGCCACCGAGATCGACGGGTTCGGCCTGGAGCGCCCGGACGAGATCGCCGACGATATCCGCGCGGTGCTCGCGCCCCTGGGCGACAACGGTCTGACCATCGGCGAGCGGGTGGTCTGGCTGCTCGAGCAGTACGTCGAGCGCTACACCGAGTGTGATCCGGAAACCGATACCGAACTGCCGGTCTTCGCCGCGGGCAGCTACCTGGCCGCCTCCGACGGCACCGAGCCGACGGCCGATCAGCGCAAGCTCGACGTGGTCGACTCCTACTCGATGTCGCTCACCCTGTGCCTGGCGGCGCTGAAGTTCCTGCGCGGCTTCAGCGGTCCGGTGGCCGAGCAGGCGGTGGCGCGGCGCACCCGGCTCGCGGTCGAGCTGGGCCCGCGCATCGAGGCCCTCGACGCTCGCATCAATGTCCGGCTCACCGCGGCCATGGTCGGACTGATCCGTAGTTTTGTGGTCAATACCGTCAAGCCCAAGTCCGAGGCCGGGCGCGCGATGCTGTCCATGCTCAATCAGACCGGCAGCTCCCCGGAGACGGTGGTCGCCGCGGTCCGCAACCGCCTGGACCGGGTGCGCATCCGACTACGCAACGACGCCACCCTGAGCCAGGTCGAGGGCGTGGACCTGGATACCGAGGGCCTGCTCTTCGAATGCGGTTGGAGCTGGGGCATTGTGCGCAAGGCCGCGACCATCGACTTCGTGAACATGCCGATCGCGGATCAGCCCGGCCACGCCGTCGCCCGGCCCTATCTGCACTTCACGGTGGTGGCGTTGGACGGCATCAACGACCTCACCTCGGTGCGCACCCGCGAGCTGGACCTGCTCAACAGTCAGCAGCGCCGGCTGGCCGAGGCGCTGCAGCTGCGCTGGGATCTGGCCCAGCGCTACTGGGCGGCGGTGGCGCGCTTCGGTTCCGGGCGCTGGCCGCTGGAGGACATTCCGTGGCGCACCTCCGACGGTGAGGAGTCGGATTACTTCAGTCTCATCGTGTCCGCGGTGCTCATGCAGGACCTGCTCAACCGCGAGGCCAATGACGACGATCTGGACCGCGCCGCAACGATTTTCGACGAACTGGCCCGGCGCGGCCGCATCATCCGCCGCTTCACCGAGGACGATCCGGCCCGCACCATGCACACCCCGGGCGTGAGCCTGCGCCTGCTGGGCAGCGAGGATCTCGACGGCCCACTGCTGCTGTGGACGGTATCCGATTACGCCACAGTGCTTTTGAAGCGCACCCTGCAGGCCGCGCGGCTCTCCGGCACCGTCGAGACCCGGGACCAGCTGATGGCGCTGGCCCAGGCCACCATGGATCACCTGGATCTGCGCGCCTTCCGGGGCGGCCCGGCCACCGGCCTCTGGGACGATCCGAGCCGGATCTTCCGCGGCCCCGAGGTCGACCTGCCCTCCTGGTATCTCACCGAGCGGGTGGTGGAGTGCATGGTGACCGCCGCCCGCATGTACCGCGAACCACCGCTGCGCTCGCCGACCTCGGTGACCCGGGCCATGGAGCTGCTGACCGAGGCCGAGCACCTGCTCAATCGGGAGATGCTGGAGCTCAGCGAGACCGACGTGTCGGCCGGCCGCACCGCCCTGATCCTGGCCGAGCAGCGGCTCGAGCGCGCCCGCGAACTGGTGGACGAGCGTCCCGGCACCGCGGTGAGCCTGGCCTCGCAGGCCCTGCTGGAACTGGATGAGCTGGCCTACGCCCGCTCCGACGCGACCAGGAGCGAATGACCGTGCTGGTGTTCTCGGCCTCCGACAAGGGCGGCACCGGCCGCTCGGTGACCAGCTGCAATATGGCCTACTGGCTGAGCATGAAGGGTCTCAAGGTCGCGTACCTGGACTTCGACTTCGGATCACCCACCGCCGGAGGCACTTTCGAGATCAGCCGGATCGACAACGGCATCACCGACGGCAGCGGGCTGCACGCCTACCTGCTCGACGAGAACGGCACCCCCGCCCGGCTCAGCGTGCGCTCCGAGACCGACCGGGTGGAACTGAGCCGCTCCCGCCACCCCTCGGGCCGCCTGGTGCTGTTCCCAGGCGACCTCGGCGGCTCCGAGTTCACCACCCTCGACGAGCGCATGATCAACCGCTGCGCGGCGCTGTTCCTCACCTGCGAACAGGAATACGACGTCACCTTCGTGGATCTGAGCGCTGGCCGTTCCATCGCGCTGGCCTTGGCGCTGAGCGCCACCAGGCAGCCGCAGCTGGCCCGGACGGTGTGCCGCTGGCTCATCTTCCACCGCTGGACCCGCCAGCACATCGCGGCCGCGCACGGTCTGGTGCACGATCAGCACGGCGTGCTCGAGACCGGCGAGGCCTGGGGCCACGACCGCGTCGAACTGCTCGGTTCACTGCGCTATATCCGCACCGCGGTGCCCGAGCTCGGCGCGAACGCCGGGCTGCGTCCGGCGCAGGCCGCCTGGCTGCAGGAACAGCACAACACCCTGACCCGCGCGGCCAATCGCCACGGCATGGGCGAGAGCGGGATACTGGGCAGGATTCCGGTGGAACCGATGCTGCAGTGCCGGGAGCAGGTGATCCTGGATGTGGACGTGGCCGCGCACGTGGCCAATGCCGCGACCGTGGAGGCGTTCCGCTCGCTCACCGAGAAACTCATGAACGACGCCGTCTGGGAACAGGTGGAGGTGCGCCGATGAGCTCCGCGACCGACTACAGCGAGGCCGGTGAACGCAATCGCGTGGCCGGGCAGCCGCTCTCGCACCTGTCCATCGAGGTCGGGCACTTCTATATGGACGAGCTCGTCAACGGCGTCGACCGCATCCACGCCCAGTTGCGCAAGGTGGCGCCCATTGTCGAGGCCCAGATGGCCGCGGCCGAAACGGAATTCGGTCCGGGCGCGCGGGTGAGCACCTGCTTCCTGGTCGACGACTACTTCTGGACCCGGACGGCGTCGTCGCGGTCGCGGGACCGGGACGCGCGCCGCAAGTCCGATCCGCGCGAGGTGCTCGAGAAGCTGCTCGCCGCCGCCGAGGAATGCGGGGTGCGCATCGACTATCTAGCCCGCGAGGCGGGCTGTGCGGAGGTGCCCGGCTTCCTCGACGGCGAACCCGTCGGCGAACCGGTCCGGCTGGCCGAGATGATGGCCGCCCGCATCGTCGCCGAACCCGAGCGCGACAGCACCGGCCGTCGCCCGCCGACCGTGGAGTCCGGCTGGCTGTGCAATGGCCGCCGCTCCTCGGAATTCGATGCGGGACAGGCCATGCGGATCGCCCGCTACCGCCCGCCGGAGGAGTTCGGTGCGCGCAATCACTCGATCTTCCTGGATGTGCAGCTGTGGAGCCGTCAGCTCGAGGAGGTGGCGGGGCAGCAGGTGGAGACCATCCTGTGGTCCTGCCCGTTCCTGGCCTCGATCTGGCAGTTGTTGCGGCTGGGCATGATTCGCGACGAGGGCGCCATGGTGGCCGCGCCGGTGCCGTGGGAGGACCCGTGGCCCGCCGACTGGTCGCGGCTGCCCGCGGTGGTGCAGTTGAACCCGCGGGCCAAGCCCTTCGCGGCGTATCGGGCGCTGTCGGTGCTGCCCTACAGCTACCTGGGCATCGAGCACGCGGTCCGCGTCATCCTCGACCATCTGCAGCTCGATGACGACGTGCAGGCCAAACTGGCCGAACGCGGTGCGGGCGAGCGGATTCCGGTGGAGGTGCCGCGGCAGGCCACCCGCCGTTTGAACCACATCTTCCTCGGGGACGTCTGAGGTATGAACGATCCGCTGGTGCTGCTGGGGGAAGTGCGCACCGCACTGCTGCCGAACTCCGGGGGGCTGGCCACGCGCGAGGCGTCGGCGCTGTTGTCGCTGCTGCCCGGACAGCGCGTACTGATGCGGGAACGCCCGCTGGCGCTGGCGGTTTCGCCGAGTTCGGCGGTCGGCGTGGACTGCCGCCTGGCGACGGTGTCGCGCTCGGAGAGCCGCGCCATCGGGACGGTGGCCGCGCACGCGGTGCTGGTCGGCGGCCGGGTGATCCAGAGTTCGGCGTGCTCGACCGTGGTGCGGGCGGCGGATCAGAACCGGCGGCCGTGGTCGCACTACCTGAATCAGGTCGGCACGGTCGAGCTGCTGCACCGGATCGGCGACGACACCACGGCCGCGGTCGATCTCACCGAGGGCTTCCTGGAGGGCTCCACCGCCACCACCCTGGACTTGGGCTCCATCAGCGACCGGCTGCTCACCCGGGTGCGAACCGATCCCCGGCTGGATCAGGATCCGCCGGTGCGCTCCGGCGCCACCCGGCTGCGCTGGGCCGCCCGGGTCGCGCCGCCGGTGGACGGAACCGCCCGGGCCCGAACCCTGTTCGCGTTCCGGCTCGAGGACGAGAACACCCGGTCGGTGCGAATCATGGTGCCGACCGCCCGGGATCTGGCCGGGGTACAACGCTTCTGCGAGGATCTGGCGGTCCACGACTGGCTGCTGTCCATTCTCGGCGCCGCCCTGTCGGAAGCCGATAGTGAAGCACCCGAACGGGATTCGTCGGCGCGGCTGTCCCCGCTGCTCGAGCAGCTGGTGCATCTGTGGATGCCCGGCGCGCACACGCCGCCCCGGCTGCGGGAACTGTGGACCCGGCTGGAATCCGATCCGGGCTTCACCCGCCAGTGGACCGCCCAGGTCGGCCAGCTGCGCGACGGCCTGGCGGTGGCGACCCTGGCGGCCCTGCGCAGCTCCAAGATCAGCACCATCCAGTGGTGAACGCGCGGCCGGGCAATGCTCAGAGCCGGAACCAGCGGCGCACCAGCAGGGCGAAGAACACCGACATGGTGACCGCGCCCAAATAGCTCTCGATCACCAGGATGGCGCGCCCGCCCACCCGCAGCTGCTCGGTATCGCCGATGCCCAGCGGATTCAGATAGTTCATCAGCACCTGGAAGACGGTGACGGCCACCGACTGATCCGATCGCAGCAGCACGGCCACCGTGAAGATCACCAGCTGCACCACCACGAACCACAGCATGCGGAAGGGCCGATACCCGTAGCCGCAGATGAGATCCGGGAACCAGCCGCAGACCCGCTTCCAGCCCACCGGCTGGGCGGCCCGCCGGGCGCGGGCCAGCGCCAGACCGCACCGGTCCTCGGCGTCGGTGTCCTCGTCGATGCGGTAGAGCGTGCCCGCGCGCCGGTAGGCCAGGGCGGCGTGCGCGGGCAGCCCGGCCTGCGTCAGCGGCGGACCCAGCCGTTCATAGGCCTCGGCCAGCAGCCGATTCTGAGTGCGGCTCAGCCGCAACGGCCCGCGGAACTCCACCTCGGCCGCGATGAGCGCGGCCAGTACCCGGTTGACCGCCAGCGGCCGGGGCGCCGCCGCGGCGGTGTGTTCGAATACCGGCGCGTAGAGGTGGGCGAAGACGAGACTGTCACCGGCCCTGCGGATTCCGGGTGGATCGTAGGTGGCGACCACCGCCTCGGTGTGGCGGGTGAACAGATCCAGCAGCGGTTGTTCGGTGGCGCGGCGGCGCTGGCGGTGCGGCTGCTCGAGGAATTCGGTGACGCTCTCGGCGTAGGTGTCGGCATGCCGTTCGATGCGCATGCTCATATCCGCCACGAAAGGGGAAGAGGGAGCGCTTTTCTCGAGCATGATCAATGATAAATCCGGCGTACCAGCACATCTCGGGGCTCATCCGCCCCGAAGTACGTCGCCTCGTGGTCGGTCCACACGAAGCCGACCTCCTTGTAGAGGTGGTAGGCGACGCGGTTGCCGGGCTTCACGGTGACGAAGACCTGTTCGGCCTCGGCCCGGCGGCACTGTGCCAGTGCGGCTTCCAGTAGGGTGCGGCCGTAGCCGCGGCCCTGCCGGTCGGCGGCGACGGCAAACCCGAGAAACCACGCGGTGCCCGCGCCGTCGAGGGCGGTGAGGACATAACCGCAGAGCTCCCCCGCCTCTTCAGCAACCGTCCAGTTTGCTCCGTGTAATTCGAACAATTGGCGCAGAACGAAATACGGATAGGCGAGGTGCCCGAATTCGATCACCTCGAGGGCGCGGATCGCATCCAGATCCGTCACGGACGCGGTCCGGCACGCCGGAACAGATGAGTGTTCGAAGGCCAACAACGGTGTTCCCCTCCACCCCGGGCGCCGCGCTGCCGGAAAGAAAGCGCGGTGGATTCCAGGGTAGGCGTCACGCCCGATATTGGGTGCGGTTCGACCCGCCCGCCGTCTGTGGAGCGGGCGGGCCGAACCGCGCTGCAGCACGCGAGGGGACTGCGCCTCCGCAACCCGGAGGTTAGGCGCGGGGCGTTCGAAAGCGCTGTGCGGCAGCGTTCATCGCGGCGGGGGGCCTTCCCCGGTTCACCCCCGGTCGCGAAACCCTTCCTGGTCGGCGCAGTGCGGCGCGGGTGTCGAGCGCGAGCCACAGCAGCCGGTAGAGCAACCGGTCGCAACCGGTTGGTTCGAATTGTCCGGTCATCTCGGGCTGCCCGATCATGGCAGGGCGCGCTCGTCGAGCACGCACCGTCCCTCCTCCACCAGCGTCGCCCGGGCACGCCTGCGCACCTTGCACGTCTGCACCGTGCAATCGAGGTGCAATTGCATTGCGGCGTGGGCTTGTTCGGCGGACATCACACCCGGATCACGGCGGCAGCGTGAGAGACCGGCGATGTGCATATTGAGGGACGTCAGTTGCATTTCCAGACCACTCCTTGTTCCCACTGGTTCCTGAAGTGCCCGGAGGTTCAGGAAAGGAAAGGGGCCTAGCTACATCGCTCCGGGCACACATCTAGCACACCACGAGCAGACGCCAAGCGGGCGAATTTCGACAAGGAGAACGCAAAATTGCGCGAATTCCCAGCAGCGAATCCACCTGGGGGAGGACGATTCTCCATAGTGGACGAGGCACCCGCCTGCCGGCGGCCCCGATCCACGCACCCGACCCCGATCCATGCCCGCGACCGCGAATGGAGCGTGTTGTGTCCGAAGGCCCCGCGTCATCCACCCTGCCCCGCCGCCAGCTCGGTCGCTATCTGCGCGACTGGCGCATCCAGGCCGGACTCACCATCGCCGAGGCGGCCAAGCTGATGGAGTGGGGCGCGAGCACCTTACAGCGGCTCAAGAAGGGCAATGCCGATCGCATCCGCACCATCGACATCCAGGAGCTGTGCCGGATCTACGGCATTCCGGCCGAAATCGCTGAGGGGCTCAAGGGTTTGGCGCAGCAGGCGGCGGTCAAGAGCTGGTGGCACTCCTACGGCGATCTGATTCCGGAGAACTTCGACGTCTACGTCGGCCTCGAGGCATCCGCGCAGCAGTTGTCCTGCTACCAATCGGAATTGGTGCCAGGACTGCTGCAGACCGCCGACTACGCAAGGGCCCTGAACCGGCTCGGCTATCCGGAAGAGACTGTGGCGGAGGTGGATCGGCGTGTCCAGCTGCGGCTGCAGCGGCAGTCCATGATCACCCGCCGCACCCGCCCGGCACAGATCGCCATGGTGTTGCACGAATCGGTATTGCGCCGCCTGGTGGGAGGTGCAAGGGTGATGGCGGCGCAGGTGCGGCACTTGGCGGAGGTGAGTACCCGGCCCAATGTCGGCTTGCGCATCCTGCCCTTCACCGCCGGTGTCCCACTGGGGCTTTCGACCGGCCCGTTCGTGATTCTGGAGTTCGGAACCGACGGCAAGGGGCAGCCGGTGGAGCCCCCGGTGGTGTACGTGGAGGGGTTCACCGGCGATCTGTATCTCGAGAGACAGGGCGACGTTCAGCGCTATCGCCGGGCGCGCGACGGTCTGGAACGCTGCGCGCTGGACGTCCAGGACAGCAGAAACCTGCTCAGACAGGTTGCGAAGGAGTATTCGGCATGAGTGTGGAGCTTTCCGGGGCCCGCTGGTTCAAGAGCAGCCGCAGCGGGGCCGGTAAGGAATGCGTCGAGGTGGCGTTCCTGACCGCGGGCCGAGTCGGCGTGCGGGACAGCAAGAATCCGCTCGGTCCGGCGCTGGTGTTCGGTGCGGCGGAATGGCGGTCGTTCACCGCCGGCCTCGAAAACGGGGTGTTCGACAGCTGATTCGCTGATCGGGGGTTCACGGGCCCCGAGCTCCCGTGAACCCCCGAGTCCTCTTGCGAACTATCGTCCTACAGTATTGCGACCACGCCGATCGCCACGGCGGCGACCAGTACGCCGATCGCCAGTGCGGGCATCAATGCGCCGGTGAGTACGTATACGCCCATCGCCGATACCGCGAAGAGCATCCCTACGATCAGCCGTTCGACCCAGTCTTCGGGACCCAATTTCCGGTACCGGGGACGAACATTCTTCAGTCCACGGTCCACGAATAGTTGGATACCCATGCTTGTCTGTCGCAAACATGCTTCCGTTGCTGAACAGTCGCCGTTTCGTGATCAACCCAGCTAACGGCGGAAAAGCTTGTTGCCCAGCCAGACGATCGGGTCGTACTTCCTGTCCACGACGCGTTCCTTCAGCGGAATGAGCGCGTTATCTGTGATCTTGATGTGTTCCGGGCAAACTTCCGTGCAACATTTGGTGATGTTGCAGAATCCGAGCCCGGCCTCTTCTTGTGCCAGGTCACGGCGGTCCGCCACATCGAGGGGATGCATTTCGAGTTCCGCAATGCGCATCAGATAACGCGGACCCGAGAAAGCGTGCTTGTTGTCCTCGTGATCGCGCACCACGTGACAGGTGTTCTGGCACAGGAAGCATTCGATGCACTTGCGGAATTCCTGCGACCGCTCCACATCGGCCTGCTGCATCCGGTAGTCGCCCGGCTTCAGATCCACCGGCGGCGTGAAGGAGGGAACCTCGCGCGCCTTCTTGTAATTGAACGACACATCGGTCACCAGGTCGCGAATGACGGGGAAGGTGCGCATCGGCGTCACCGTCACCACCTCGTCCTGGGTGAAGGTCGACATGCGCGTCATGCACAGCAGCCGCGGCCGCCCGTTCACCTCCGCCGAGCACGAGCCGCACTTGCCCGCCTTGCAGTTCCAGCGCACCGCCAGATCCGGGGCCTGGGTGGCCTGCAGCCGGTGGATGATGTCGAGCACGACCTCGCCCTCGTTCACCAGCACGGTGAAGTCCTGCAGGCCGCCGCCCTCGGTGTCGCCGCGCCACACCTTGAACTTCGCCTCGTAGCCCATGGCTATTCCGCCTTTCCAGCGTCGTCCCGCAGCGCTGCGAGATCGGCGGGGGTGTAGTACTTTTCGAGCTCCGCCAGGTCGAAGAGCCGGAGCAGATCCTCGCGCATGGGCACCTGGGCCTGCGGCGTCACGGTCACCGAGGGCACCGAGAAGCCGACGTCGTCGGGATCGACGGTGCAGACCAGCAGCTTGTTGCGCCAGGCCGGATCCATGCCCGGATGGTCGTCGCGGGTGTGGCCGCCGCGGCTCTCGGTGCGCAAAAGCGCTCCCTGCGCGACACATTCGCTGATCAACAGCATATTGCGCAGATCCAGCGCCAGGTGCCAGCCCGGATTGAACTGCCGATGCCCCTCGACCGTCACGTGATCGTAGCGGTCGCGCAGCTCGGACAGCTTGTCGATGGCCTGCTTCAGCTCGTGTTCCTTGCGGATGATGCCGACCAGATCGTTCATGATCTGCTGCAGGTCCATGTGCAGGGTGTACGGGTTCTCCCCCGGCCCGCCCTCACTGGGCGGATCGAACGGTGTCACAGCGGCTTTCGCCGCCGCGGCCAGATCCGTATCGGAGATCTTGGGCCGCCCGGCCAGCTGTTCCACATAGGACGCCGCGCCGAGTCCGGCCCGCCGCCCGAACACCAGCAGATCCGAGAGCGAGTTGCCGCCGAGCCGGTTGGACCCGTGCAGACCGCCCGCGCACTCGCCGGCCGCGAACAGGCCCGGCACCGTGGCCGCCTGGGTATCGGGATCGACCTCGATGCCGCCCATCACGTAGTGACAGGTCGGCCCGACCTCCATCGGCTCCTTCGTGATGTCCACATCCGCCAGCTCCTTGAACTGGTGGTGCATGGACGGCAGCCGCTTGATGATCTGATCGGCGGGCAGGCGCGAGGCGATATCCAGATACACGCCGCCGTGCTCGGTGCCGCGCCCCGCCTTCACCTCTTCGTTGATGGCGCGCGCCACCTCGTCACGCGGCAGCAGATCCGGTGTGCGCCGGGCGGAGTCGTTGTCCTTGAGCCACTGGTCCGCCTCCTCGATGCTCTCGGCGTACTGGCCCTTGAACACCGGCGGGATGTAGTCGAACATGAAGCGCTTGCCGTCGGAGTTCTTGAGCACGCCGCCGTCACCGCGCACGCCCTCGGTGACCAGGATGCCCTTCACCGACGGCGGCCAGACCATGCCGGTCGGATGGAACTGCAGGAACTCCATATTGATCAGCGAGGCCCCGGCGCGCAGCGCGAGCGCGTGCCCGTCGCCGGTGTACTCCCAGGAGTTCGAGGTCACCTTGTAGGACTTGCCGACACCGCCGGTGGCGATGACCACCGCGGGGGTCTCGAACAGGATGAAGCGCCCCGATTCCCGCCAGTACCCGAAGGCACCGGCGATCCGGTCGCCGTCCTTGAGCAGTTCGGTGATGGTGCATTCGGCGAAGATCTTGATCCGCGCCTCGTAGTCACCGGTCTGCGCGAAGTCCTCCTGCTGCAGCGCGACGATCTTCTGCTGCATGGTGCGGATGATCTCGAGCCCGGTGCGGTCGCCGACGTGCGCCAGCCGCGGATAGGTGTGGCCGCCGAAGTTGCGCTGGCTGATCCGGCCGTCCGGGGTCCGATCGAACAGTGCCCCATAGGTTTCCAGCTCCCAGACCCGGTCCGGGGCCTCCTGGGCGTGCAGTTCGGCCATGCGCCAGTTGTTGAGGAACTTGCCCCCGCGCATGGTGTCCTTGAAATGGGTCTGCCAGCTGTCCTTCTCGTTGGCATTGCCCATGGCGGCCGCGCAGCCGCCCTCGGCCATGACGGTGTGCGCCTTGCCGAACAGGGACTTGCACACCACCGCCACCGACAGCCCGTGTTCGCGGGCCTCGATCACCGCACGCAGACCCGCGCCACCGGCGCCGATCACGACCACGTCGTACTTGTGCCGCTCGACTTCAGGCATTGAACCGAATACTCCTGGGAGACTTGAGGATTGGGACTAGCCGACGAACCGAAGATCGGTGACCTTGCCGGCCGCGACCAGGGCGACATACAGGTCGGTGAGCATCAGCGTGCCGAGCGTCGTCCAGGCCAGCTGCATGTGCCGGGTGTTGAGCTTCGACACCACGGTCCAGAAGCGGTACCGCACGGGATGCTGCGAGAAGTGCTTGAGCCGACCGCCCGCGATGTGGCGGCAGGAGTGGCACGACAATGTGTACGCCCACAGCAGCAGCGCGTTCACCGTGATGATCAGGGTGCCCAGGCCGATCCCGAAGCCGCTCCCGGAGCGGAAGGAGATCACCGCGTCGTAGGTGTTGATCACCGAGATGATCACCGCCGCGTAGAAGAAGTAGCGGTGCGCGTTCTGGATGATCAGCGGAAGTCGGGTCTCCCCGGTGTATTTCGCGTGCGGCTCGGCCACCGCGCAGGCCGGCGGCGACATCCACACCGAGCGGTAGTAGGCCTTGCGGTAGTAGTAGCAGGTGAGCCGGAACAACAGCAGGAACGGCAGCACCAGGAAGCCCAGCGGAATCCAGTGCGGCAGATCGGGAATGGGTGTTCCGAAATGGCTCGAACCCTCGACACAACCCGCGCTCAGGCACGGTGAGTAGAACGGCGTCAGATAGTGGTACTGCCCGACCCAATAGTAGTCGTGCTGAAAGGATCTGACGGTCGCGTAGATGATGAAGGTCGCGAACCCCGCCACCGTCACCAGCGGCGGCAGCCACCAGCGATCGCTGCGGAGCGTGCGGGCCGCGATGGCGGCGCGACCTCGACTGAAAACCCCGGTAGTACCTGATTCAGGAGCCTTGACTGGTGCGGCGCTCACTGGTGGATGCCTCGCTCATCTATCCCGTGGAACGTCATCGTTACCTCCGGCATCGAATGTGATGGTGAGCACCCTACGACAGCCGCGCTATCACTCGAGCTCGCAACAGCCATTTCGTGACCCAGTGATTTGCGCCACATTTCCTGGTTCGACCAGCGATTCGTTTGCTTGGTGAACAAAGGGCAATCTTGCGAACTAGACGGTGTGTCAGAGAGATTCGTAATTCGGACATCGGGGTGGTCGACGGGGTCGCTTTTTCCGGTTACACACCGTCACACGGCAGCAACAACTCTGTGGTGGCCTGTCCCCTGGGCTGGACAAACCCCTCGGGGCAGCCGGTGATGAGGGTTCGAAGGGAGCCGGTGATGAGACGAGCGGCGATCGTCATGCCGATGCGCACGCCACTGGGTCTGCCGGGCGGCGCGCTCGCGAAGGTGCCGCCGGAACGGCTGATAGCCACGGTGTTATCGGCCGTGCTGGGGCGCTGCGGTCTGACGCCGGGACGGGTCGAACAACTCGTGACCGCGGTCCCCGACGCCGAAGCGGTGCGCCTGGCCCTGCCGCAGTGCGGATTGTCCTCGGAATTGGGCGAATTCGCGCTCGGCGACGGCCCCGGCGGCGGACTGCGCGCGCTGATCACCGCGGCCATGATGGTGCGCACCGGCGCGGCCGACGTGGTGGTGGCGCTCGGCGCCGAATACTCGCGCACCGCAATCGGATCCGAGGCGCAATCACCCAGCGCACCCCGGCCGCGGCCGCGTTCCGAGCCGGACGACGCGCCGTCCACCGATGAACAGATCGCGATCTGGGCCGCCGCCGAATCCACTCGCGGGCAAGCGGATTCACTGCGGACCGAACAGCTGGCCTACGACCTCGGCCTGACCCGCGGCGCGGCCGACGACTTCGCCGCGGCCAGCCATCGCCGCGCCGCCCGCGCCCACCGGCAGGGCGTCTTCGGCGCGGAGATCGCGCCGGTGGTGGTGTGCGCGGACCCGTACGACCCGAATTCCGCGGTGGTGCAACTCGTCGACCGCGACGAGGGACTGCGCGACGACGTCTCCGCCCGCGCCTTCGCCGCCCTGGCCCCCGACCTGCCCGGCGGCACCACCACCTCCGGGAACAGCAGCACCCGCAGCCTCGCCGCCTCCGCCTGCCTGGTGGTCGCCGAGGAGCGGCTGGTCGATCTGGGCCTGGAACCCATGGGCTACCTGGTCGAATGGGCCTCGGCGGGAACGACCGCCGACGCCGAGGTCGCCGCCGCCACGCACGCGGTGGCGAAGACCCTGTGGCGCGGCGGTTTCGAGCTCGGCGATCTGGAACTGCTCGAGATCGAGGAGACCTCCGCGATCGACGTGCTCGCGGTGACCCGCACCCTCGGCCTCGCGGATTACGATCCGGACCTGGTGAACGTGCACGGCGGCGCGATCGCGCTGGGTGATCCGGGCGGTGCCGCGGGTCTGCGCATGGTCACCGGTCTGCTCAACGAACTCGCCCGTCGCGACGGCGGTCTCGGGTTGGCCGTCACCCCCGCCGGTCCGACCTCCGCCGTGGCCGCCCTGTTCGAATCGCCCAACCTCGAGCCGGTTTCGCAGGCCCCGCTCGGCGCCCGCTTCCGTGGCGCGGGAACCAAGCGCATGAGGGGCCGACACCGGCACTGAGGGGCAGAGGTTCGGTACGAGGATCAGAAGAGCGGCCAGAGCCGGACGACGGCGGTCCCCTTGGCGAAGGCCGCCGCCAGTTCCTCGCGATTGACGCTGCCGTCCGAATTCAGGCTGATGCCGGCGTATTTCCCGTGCGTCGGGTTGTGCGTGAGGATCACCCGATACAGCTCGGCCGCCTCGTCCACATCGGTGATCACCGCCCAGTCCGCCTCGATCACCCTGCGCCGCAAGGTGATCCGCACCGGCTCATCGGGCTTCAGATTGCGCCGCCACTTGGCCGCGGTGCCGATCAGCAGCGTGCCCTCGTGCTCGACGTAAGCGACCGGGTTGTCGTACACCCGCCCGGTCCTGCGCCCGACCACGGTGACGATGAGCAGCTTCCCGCTGACCACCCGGTGCAGCGGTGAGCGCAGCACCCATCGCATGACCGCGTTCAACCGCTCCTGTTTGGGGGTGGCCGCGGGATTCGGAGTTGTCGTGACTGGCTTGGACATCGGTGAGACCTCCGGTTCACCTATTTACTGAGTGACAACTCAGAAAATACGACCAGGTGCGGCATACTGCAAGGGTCGATGGTGAAAACGTGACAGGAGGCAGCGTGGCGACCCGTTCCCGAGGGCGGCCGAGCACGGGTGTGCGCGAGGCCGTAATCGCCAGCGCCCAGCGGGTTCTCGCCGAATCCGGCATCGCGAGGTTGTCGACCAAGGAGATCGCGGCGCGCGCCGGCGTCGCCGAATCCAGCATCTTCTACCACTTCGGCGACCGAATGGGCCTGCTACAGGCCGTGATTCAGCATCAGCTGCGGCCCTTCAAGGACCTGCTGGCAGACACTCCCGTGACCGATCTGCGCGCGGATCTGATCGCGCTGCTCGCGACCCTCGAGGATTTCTTCGTGTCCGCGCTGCCGGTCATGGCGGCGGTGCAGTCGGATGCCGAACTGCGCGCGGTCTACCGGGAACGCAGCCGCGACCTGGACCTCGGCCCGCATCGCGCGGTCGACGGCGTGGTCGCCTATCTGTCCGCCCGGGGTGTGGCGGCCGAGGATCTGCGCGCACCGGCCCTGCTGCTGGTCGGCGCGGCTCATCAGCGCGCGCTGCAGCGGCAGCTGAGTCCACCCGACGCGCTCGTCGAATTGCCGAGCCCCGACGTCATTGTCGAGGTGGTTCTGCCGCTGTTCGAAATGGGGAGTTAGTTACTTCGTCCGGGGGCGGGAGTGAAAGCCCAGGCCCTCGTCCTGCGCGCCCATCCAAGCCGCCTCGTCGTGCTTGGCGTCGGGGACGTAGATCGTCTCCTGCTTGGCCCCGGGAGATTCCGGGGGTGGGGCCTGCTCGAACTCATCGGCGTCGATGACGAGCCTTTCCAGATCGTTCTCCAGCCGGCGAACCGTGCCCGCGTCTCCGTAGTGGGAACGCAATGCGCTGACGCACTGCCGGAGCTGGCCGACCGCGTAGCGGAGTTCCGCAATTTCGCTGCGTGTCATCGAAACCCTCCTCGAGCCGTGTGACAGACCACACATCGTGATCTACAACACAGTACGTGATCATGTGGGATCCGTCTCGTGCGCCGTGAATAATACCTGCTCAGGGGCCTGTCACGGAGTCACGAATTGGGCGCGAAGGCGTTTCAAACCGTCGAATCCGGCGGTCGCGGATGATCTTCCGGCTACCCCCGGAGGGCCTTGCCGCTACCCGGCGATCGCGAGCTCGGGCCCGCAATCCGGCCCGCAATCGGGCTCCTCACCGCGGGCCGCCGCGATGGCCCGGGCGACCAGCGCCACCACCGCCGCGGCTACCTCCTCGGCGCGCTCCAGGATCACGCTGTGCCCGGCCCCGTCCAGCCGCACCAACTCGGCGTGGTCGACCTGCGAGGCCAGCACCACCGAATGCGCGAACGGGATCATGATGTCGGCCGAACCGGCCAGCACCAGCACCGGGATCGTGCCCAGCCGATGCAGGGTCGCGGATTCGTCGAAGCTCATGAGGGATTCGAGGAAGCTGGCCATGGTCAGCAGAGAGGTGTCATTGAGCATGGCGGTCGCCACCGCCAGCATGCGCGGGCTCACCTTGCGGGTGCCGAGGGTGGCGTCGCGCATGATGGGCTCGAAGATGCGGCGGCTCAGGTGCTTCGAGGCCTGCATGGCACGCGGAGCCTTGCGCACCGCCACCCGCAGCGAGCTCACCGCCGGTGCGCTGAGCAGCCGCCCCAGCCCCACCCGGGTCACCCCGCTGGCGGCGCTGGAGAACAGCCCGACGGCCACCACCCGCGTCCCGATGGTCTCCGGGTACAGCCGCGCGTACGCGAGCACGGTCATCGCCCCCATCGAATGCCCCACCAGCACAACCGCTCCGGTCGGCACCACGGCCCGCAGCACCGCGTCGAGATCGCGGGCCAGCTGCTCGATGGTGTAGGTCGAGGGATCGGCATTGCCCGAATCCCCGTGTCCGCGATGGTCGTAGAACACCATGTGGGTGTCATCGCCCCAGGCCTGCAGCAGATGCCCGCGCATGAAAGCCCAGGACTCGGCCCGCAAACAATGTCCGTGGACGAACACGACGGTGACGGGCGCATCGGTGTTGCCGAACTCGCGCACCGCGAGTGGCACACCGTCATCGGCGGAGACGGTGACATGGCGGCCGTCGGCGTTGGCGGCGCTGTCGATCGTGGACATGACGTGCTCCTGAAGAGTTCGCCTTTTGCCCGGTTGTCGATAGACATAGCCCCCGCGTTAACCCCTCACACCAGGCGTTATGCACAAGTTGTCCAACTGAAGCCGCCGATCTATGCACCCCTGCCGAAAGATCTACAGGACTCTCGGCAACTTGCTAGACCCACCAAGAGATCCCTGTCGATCGGGCCGGCGACAGGGCAATCTAAGCCAATCTAGTAAATCAACTAGAGCTGCATAGATAGAGCAAGTGATACGGCCTGACGGGTGGCCGGCACCCTCAGGGGTGAGCGGACATGGAACTCTGCCTATATCTATGGACTTCACTAGATATAGGCAGAGTTCTATTGCGTCGGTCCGGCTAGGTGGCGGCTCCCGTCTTGGTGGACGGTAGGAACGGGCGGAGGAGGTTCTTCTCCGTGGACTCGCCGAATTGCCATTCGGCGATCCAGGGGCCGGTGCCCTCGCTCGGGTCCAGGGCGCCGTTCTCGAGGAAGCGGTAGCGGCCGTCGAGGATGCCGCGGGCCAGGTCGGTGTTGGCGTCGTCGGTGTTGGACCACAGGGAGTTGAAGAGGTTCTCGACGCGCAGGCGGGCCTGGCGGCAGAAGACGTCGGCCAGTTCCTCGGCGGCCACGCCGTCGGGATCGCCCGCGACGCGCAGGGATTGGGCGCGCACGCACGACGCGGCGATGGCGAACAGCTCCGCGCCGATGTCGACGATGCGGCCCAGGAAGCCCTGCTTGTACTCGAGCTTGGCCTGCCAGCGCGCCATGCCGTACATGAGCGCGCGGGCCTGCTTGCGCGACATCCGTTCCACGAAGCGCATATGCCGTGCGAGCGGACCGAATTCGCCGAAGGTGACCGGGGTGGTGCCCGCGCCGACGGTCAGCTGCGGGAACCACTTGGCGTAGAAGCCGCTCGCGCCGACGGCGGCCTTGGCCTTGTCCTTCATCTCGGCATTGCGGTCGACCAGCGCGCCCGCGGCGGACATGTGGGCATCGGCCATCTCGCGGGCGATGAGCAGCCGCATGATCTCGCTGGAGCCCTCGAAGATGCGGTTGATGCGGAGGTCGCGCACCAATTGCTCGGCCCCGACGGCTCTTTCGCCACGCGCCTGCAGCGAGGCGGCGGTCTCGTAGCCGCGGCCGCCGCGGATCTGCACCAGTTCGTCGGCGATCTCGCAGGCCTGTTCGGAGGCCCACAGCTTGGCCAGCGCCGCCTCGATGCGGATGTCGTTGCGGTTCTCGTCGCACATGGTGGCCGAGAGGTCGAGCACCGACTCCAGCGCGAAAGTCGTTGCGGCGATGTAGGACAGCTTCTCGCCGACCGCGGCGTGCTCGCCGACCGGGCGGCCCCACTGCACGCGGGTGGCCGACCATTCCCGCGCGATCTTCAGCGACCATTTGGCCGCGGCGGTGCACATGGCCGGAATCGCGAGGCGGCCCGCGTTCAGCGTGGTGAGCGCGATCTTGAGGCCGTCACCCTCGCGGCCGACCAGATTCCGTTTGGGGACACGGACATTGTGCATGCGGGTGACACCGTTCTCGATGCCGCGCAGGCCCATGAACGCGTTGCGCCGCTCCACCGTGATGCCCGGGCTGTCGGCCTCCACGATGAAGGCGGAGATGCCGCCGCGATGGCCCTCGCTCTTGGGCACGCGCGCCATCACCACGAGCAGTTCGGCCACAACGCCGTTGGTGGTCCACAGCTTCACACCATTGATCTCGTAGGCCTCGCCGTCGGCGGTCGGGGTGGCGGTGGAGGCCATGCGCGCCGGATCGGAACCCACATCGGGTTCGGTGAGTAGGAAGGCGCTCACCGCGCCTTTGGCGCAGCGCGGCAGGAACTCTCGCTTCTGCTCGGGGGTGCCGGCCAGCTTGAGCGGCTCGGGCACGCCGATGGACTGGTGTGCCGAGAGAAGTACGCCGAGGCTGGCGTGCGCGGAGCCGACCAGCATGAGCGATTTGTTGTAGCCGACCTGGGACAGCCCGACGCCGCCGTACTCCTCGGGAATCTTGAGCCCGAAGCAGCCGAGTTCGGCCAGCCCCTTGACGTATTCGTCCGGAATGCGCCCCTCGGCCTCGATACGCTGGCCGTCGATGGTCTCGCAGAACGCGCGCAGCCGCGTCAGGTAGGCCTCGGTCTTGGCGCTGTCGGCGGCGTCCGGGCGTGGGAACGGATGGATGAGGTCGAGCCGGAACCGGCCGAGGAACATCTCCTTGGCGAAGGACGGCTTGGCCCAGGTGGTTTCGCGGGATTCCTCGACCAGTGCCCGGGCTTGTTCCTCGGTGGCGTGAACTTTGGCGGCAGTCGCCATGATGTCCTCCTCGACCGTGATGAGAATCACATTCGAGTGTAGGAGGCTTTGTTACCCACCGGTAGGGGTCGGCAATGATCGAAAACGCTTGTCAGGCAATGATCTTGATCGAATGGCTAATCTTCGGTTATTGAACGCTGCGGAGATATCGGCCGAAATGCGGGACGGTGAAACCGATGCTGCCGCGCTCGGCCGAGTAGATGAGGCCCTTCTTGATCAAGCCGTCGCGCGCCGGAGACAGCGAGGCGGGCTTGCGTCCGAGCTCGCTGGCGACCGCGGCGGTGGACACCGGACCCTCGTCTCCGGACAAATCGGCCATGGCGCGCATATATTCTCGCTCCGCCGGGGTCGCTCGCTCGTAGCGGGAACCAAAGAAACCGACCGCCAGCTCTTCTTCGGCGGCGGGCGCGGCCACCGCCACATCCTCGGCCGTGATCGGACTCTGCGCCGCCGCGTCCCAGGTCGCCTTGCCGTAGGCCTGCACGAAATACGGGTAGCCGTCGGCCTTCCGGTACAACGCGTCCAGCGCCTCCTCGGAGTACTTCACGCTCTCCCGCTCGGCGGGCGCGATCAGCGCCTGATCCGCCGACTCCCGATCCAGCCGATCGATGCGGTGATACGAGAACAGCCGCTCGGAGTAGCTCTTGGACGCCGTGAGCACCGCGGGCAGATGCGGCAGCCCCGCGCCCACCACGATCAAAGGCGCGGCGTCCTGGCTCAATTCGTGGCAGGCCCCGCAGATGGCCGAGATGTCGGCGGCCCCGAGATCCTGCATCTCGTCGATGAACACCGCGATCCCGATGCCGATATCGCGCACGAGCGCGGCCGCCTCCATGAGCAGCTCCACCAGATCGATCTCGATATCGCCGGAGTCGGCGCGGCCGGTCACCGCCGGTACGTCGATGCCCGGATTCCAGCGGTCCCGCATGCCCTTGTCAGCGGTCGAGCGCAGCGCGAAGGCCTTGAGAATTCCCAGGAAATCGTCGACCTGCTCCGGATTGCGGTGTGCGACCGCGATGGAACGCACCGCCATGTGCAGCGCCGAGGCCAGCGGCCGCCGCAGTTCCTGATCGGGGCGCGCCTCCAGCTTGCCGGTGCCCCAGCCGCGGGCGCGGGCGGCCGAGCGAAGCTGGTTGAGCAGCACGGTCTTTCCGACCCCGCGCAGTCCGGTGAGCATGACGGAGCGCTCGGGCCGGCCGCGCGCCACCCGTTCCAGCACGATGTCGAAGGCGTCGAGTTGCCGGTCGCGGCCCGCGAGTTCGGGCGGCCGCTGTCCCGCGCCGGGTGCGTAGGGATTCCTGACGGGGTCCACGCGGCCACGGTAGCGCGGGAATCGACGATTATCCGGGCATCTATCGAAGGCCCTAGACGCAGCTATTGACCGGCATACCGGACCGACCTGGTTCATGCCCGGACTGTCCGCCGATGTCTCTACCCTTATGCCTGATTCGTTGGGATCCAGCGCAGGAGGGTTCATGTCGGAAGAAGTCGTACCCACCGTCGCGGAGGTGGTCGAATCCTGGAACGTGCCCGCCGAGGCGATTGTCGCCGCGCGCATCCGCAACAACATTCTGGTGGCCATCGAGCGCGGGTACGACGATCCGCAATTGGTGGCCGACCTCGCGGTGGGTCCCCTGGTGATGGCGCTGGGACAGCTCGAGGTGGATCTCGCCGACGCTCGCCGCAGGATTGCGGAGCTGGAGCGGGTGGTGGAGGCGAAGGGTTGATAACGGCCGAGTCGATCACCTATACCGTCTCGTGATCAGGGGCCCTATACACCGAATTGCCCCTCCAGCGGGGCGTTTTGGAAAAGGTGCGACACACCCCTCGCGTCGGGTGGACAACGCGACGGCCTAGTCGTAATCTTCTCGTGACTTAGCGGAGTCTGTTGCTTCATCGGAGAGGCAGCCCGCGACGTTACACAGCAGCAAGATCGGAGATGCGGCTCAGTGGGTAAGCACAGCTTGCAGCGGGAATCTCGGATTCCGAGTTCCGTGAAGGGTGCCATCGTCATGGGTGCGATGGCCGCGACGACTACTGGCGCGTTCCCGGCGATCACCGCCACCGCCGCCACCGTCGACATCCCGGGCATCGGAAAGTTCGACGTACCGGACGATTTCGCGCCTCAGGTGCAGCAGTTCAACCAGGCGGCCAAGGACGCCGCGTCGGCGCTGCAGGTGGCTCCGCCCGCCGCCCCCGCGCCCGCCGCGCCGCAGTTCCAGCTGCCCTCCCTGTTCCAGCAGAAGTCCAGCGTCGGCGACATCGCCCTGCACGCCGCCGAGACCAAGGTCGGCGCCCAGTACTCCTGGGGCGCGACCGGCCCCTACTCCTTCGACTGCTCCGGCCTCGTGCAGTGGGCCTACAAGCAGGCCGGAATCGAACTGCCCCGCACCAGCTTCGAGCAGTCCAACGTCGGCGCTCCGGTCGCCTTCGAGGACCTGCAGCCCGGTGACATCGTCGTGACCAACGGCGGCGGCCACGTCGGCATCTACGCCGGCGACGGCAAGCTGCTGAACGCCGTGCAGAGCGGCACCCCGGTGTCCTACACCAACCTGCACCCCAGCCAGGTCGTCACCGCGCGTCGCATCAACGCCTAGCTACCTGACATCCCAGCGTCACCGCGCGACGCAGTATCGTCGAGGCGTGACCTCCGCTCCACTGAGCACCACGGCCCAGGCCCGAGTTGATTCTTGGACCTGGGCCGTCCGCATTTTCAAAACCCGCTCCGCCGCCGCGGCGGCGTGTCGCGCGGGGCATGTAAAGGTCAATGGCGTACCTGTGAAGCCCGCGCACACTGTGAAGCGCGGCGACGAGATCCGCGTCCGGGTCAATGGTTTGGAACGCATCGTCATCGTCGAGCAGCTCATCACCAAGCGCGTCGGCGCCGGTGTGGTCGCACAGATCATGATCGACAAGAGCCCGCCGCCGCCCGACCCGCAGTTGGCCGCCCTCATGCCCCGCCGGGATCGCGGCGCCGGTCGTCCGACGAAGCGGGAGCGTCGCGAGACCGACCGGCTATTGGGACGAGAAGGCGACTGATCGCCGGGTGCCCCACGCCGCGGCCGCGATCGTGATCAGCGCGCCGAGCATGAGTGCCGCCGGTTCGCCGGGCTTCAAAACGTGCAGTTGGGTGCCGACCGTGACGGCCGCGACCGGGACGCCGATCTGCGCGGAGGCGATGGCGCCCAACGGAATCGGCTGTCCGAGCAGACGCATGAGCACGTGGGCGAGCACCGCGGCCAGGCCGAGGGCCAGGCCCAGCAGGATCAGATACGGGTGATCGCCGAACTCGCGCAGGTTCAGCCGCGCGCCCAGCCAGACGAAGAACAGCGGCGCGAGGAAGCCGTCGCTGATCGCGAAGAGCTGTTTGGCGACCCGGCGCGGCTCCCCGATGGCCGCCACCGCCAGCCCGAGGGCGAAGCCCGCCAACATGATCGAGACATGGCTGCGGGTGGCGAGCGCGCCCAGCGCGAACAGCAGCGCCAGGCTGACCCGCAGTTCGAGTGCGAACTGCCGCTCCTCGGACACCTTGTGCATCCGATGCCGGATGCCGGAATCCTCGAGCCAGCGCAGGAAGACGTACACCGCCACCGCCGCCACGGCCACCAGCAGCGCGCCCAGCGCCGCCCGCCCCGCGTGGCCCGGATCGATCACCAGCGGCAGCGCGACCACCGCCGCGGCGTCGGCGATGGCGACCTGGGCGGTCAACTCCAGCACCGGCTTTCCGCCCAGCCCTTGGGAATCCAGGATGGGCAGCACGATGGCCGCCGAGGAGGAGGCGATCAGCACGGCGTAGAGCAGCCCGTGCCCGGTGTCGAACCAGGCCGCGATGCCCTCCCCGGCGAATACCGCCAGCACGCCCACCAGCACGGCGCGCAGCGCGCCCTCGCCCAGCGCGGAGCGAATGGACGCGTCCCGCACCGGAACATGGGTGCCGGCCACGAACATGACCACCGCGAAGCCGACGTCCGCCAGGAAGGTGAAGGTCGGGTCCTCCGGATGCAGCAGTCCGAAACCGGTGGCGCCGAACACGATTCCGGCCACCAGCTCGCCCAGGATGACCGGCAGGTGCCAGGACCGCCGCCAGGCCAGCCAGGGTCCGGCCAGGCCGAGGACGGTGATGAGGGTGAGGGTCTGGAAGTTCACGGCGTCACGCGTTCAGGGCAGGGACGCGATCTTCACCGGGATGGCGATGTTCTCGTCGGTGTAGTAGATGGCGCAGACGCGGTGATAGCCGTCGGCGATCACCATGGGCACGTTCCGGCGGAAGTCCCCGCGCACCACCAGGATCGGCGAGAGCGCCTTGCCCGCCACGATCTTCTGCAGATCGCGGCGCACGTACGGGTTCGAGGTGGGCAGCGCGTCCAGCTGCGAGGCGCGCAGCAGATCCTTGGCCTTCTTGTGGGTCAGCGGCGCGTCCCGCAACTCCTGGACCACCGCGGCGATGACCTCCGGCTCGGCCAGCATCTCCAGGTAGTCCGCGGCGGCCGGGTAGTCATGCTCGTCCGGCACCTTCTTCCACTTCACCTCGATCACGGGGTCCGCCATGGCGTCATCCTGCCCTAGGCGGCGGGCCCGACCTCCCATTCCACGCAGATGACGCGCCGATCCACCTGCGCCGCCGCCAGTTCCCGCACCGAGCCCGGTTCGGCCGGCGGTGACCCGGGGTCGGCGGTCTCGGGCCCCGAGGTCAGCAGCACGGTGAAATCAGCCGGATCCGCGGCCGTCAACTCCAGCAGATTGGCCGCCGCCATCAGTCGGGTCTCCCCCGACGCGTGCACCACTCCCCGAATCGCCGACCCGCACTCCCGCACATCCTGCAACGCGGTCGCCAGATCCATCCGATCCGCACAATCGCACCGCACCACCACGATCCGATCCTCCATCCCCGCCAACCCCACCGGCAGCGGCCGCGGCGTCCGCGTCAGCACCACCACATCCCGCGCCCCCGCCCCCAGCAGCCACCGCACCGCCGCTCGG
>NZ_BAAFGR010000125.1:0-24521 GCF_041154655.1 Nocardia sp. JMUB6875 | reverse complement strand
CTTCGGAGTTCGACCCGCTCTCCGCACACGCCAGCACGATCCTCGACCGAAGCGCCAATGCCTGCGCCGTCTTTCGACGACGCGACCATCCCACCAGCACCTGACGTTCGGTATCCGACAGCTTCAAAGGCTCGACCTTCGGCGGCACGCGGCCACCCTATACCCTTCACCGCCAACGAACTTACGATTCATGACACTAGCACCCCATCTCAAAAAAGTTTCCAGGGCACGATAGCCAGCTCAGCCGAACTCCGGAGATGACAACTATCCCTTGGCTCCGCCACCGCCCGAGCCGCTGATCACGGCGACGGCGATGTTCTCGATCGTGGTGAACGGTGCTGTCAACACCGTGGTGAGCATTTGCGTGATCGCTTCGATCGGTGACATAACCCGCTCCTGTCTGGCCGTCGACCACAGTGCCGGGTGAGCTGATGGTGTCGACGACACGTCGCTGGCGTGATGGGTTGCCTTCGTGCGTGAACCGCTCGATCGAACACATAGCAGTCTAGCGATCGCGCAGCGAACCAGGTGGGATGCGCTGCGGCACGGCGGGTCTCGACCTGCGTCCTCGCCACGACACCACCGACCCCCGCCCGGCCGAGTGGAACACCTTCATTCCTGAAGCGTTGCTAGACAGTCGATCGCGAACCGCCACCCCAGCCGAGCCGCCTCCGGGGCGCGCGTTATCGATCGCCCCGATCACTGAAAGACCGTGATTACCAGCGATTTCGAACAGGTGAGACACACTCGAAACTCCGCCACGACGGCGTGCTGACGGAGAACGGGACGTAGAGCGGCTTGAATTGGACGGCATGAACCGCGAGCAAACCTGCACTGTTGTGTCCTGGATCGTGGTGGCAGCCGGGTTCGGCACCGGTATTCTCGCGCCACCGGCAGCTGCCCAGCCGGTGGCGCCCACTTCTGTGAGCGTCCATCACGCCGACTTCACAGACAACGAGTTGGCAACTGTGACCTGTACTTTCAACCCTGGCCTCGGAGCGGCTCACTACACGAACACCATCAATGCGATGAACAAGGAGTCCGCCAAGAACAGCTGGCAACCGCTGCCAGATAATCCGCAGCCAGACCAGGTCAATCGCGCGGAGAACTACCGCAAGGCAACCGCGAACGGCCAGCCCTGGAAGCTCCGCTATCAGGTACCCCCGAATCAGGTCAGGCGCTTCGAAAAGCTTTGCGTTTCGCGACAGGGGAAGTTTTCCTCCGAGAACTCCTGACACGAGCCGAGTCTCCACGGCCGCGCGCGGACCGACTTCCGGCGCTACCGCAACGGCACTCGGTTGAACGGCGATCAGGGCCGCGGTCGAGGGTTATCGCGTCGCGGGCCACCGAAACCGCCGCGGCGAGTGCCGCGAACTCGACGTCGAGAGCGACGGGGCACCGAATCATCGCTGGAAGCCGAGCAGCGGAATCTGCGGCTGCCCGACAAAGCCACCGATCAGCTGGCCGCCACCAGCGTCGACCACGACGCAGACAATGGTGGGATTGGTTTCCCACCATTGCTCGGTATTGGGGTAGATCGCGGACCAGGTCACCCGGTAGAAGCGGTTGTAGACCAGTCTCGGCACAGGGTCCGTGCAGGCGTTCCAGGCCCGGCCATAGATCTCCGCTTCCCCGGGCCACGGCTCGCCGTAGTAGTTGATTCTCACGACGACTTCCGCATCGTGGGGAACGATGCAGGGCACGAGTGAGGCCCACCCCGAATCACCGCCGATGTTGGCCACAGTAAAGCCGTTGGCGCAATTGCCGGGCTGCAGCGAGAACCAGGAGGTCTGGTCCGCATGCGCAGTCGCGGAGGCGCCGCTCATGGTCAGGGCCGCACACGCCGCCGCTACGAATCCGCTACGCCAGATGCCGGTACGAATCGTTCCGCGCCCTTTGGGCATGCGTGCTCCTTTTCGAAGGAGGAAGCATCGGATTACAGACCAATCGGTACCCTACGACATTCGCAGAGTGGCGTGGCGCCCGCCCGGCCGTGACCGAATTGTGCCGACGAGCGCGATTCTGGCTGGTCAGAACTGGTTAGGATCAGCCGTTAGTGATCTTGCCAGTCGATTCCCGCATACGTGTCCAAGTGCGGTTCCGGGCGCGGCCTGCCCGAACGGCCAACAACCCGTCGGCATCGAGTACTGACCGCGGAATCCCATCGGGCGTCCCGAAAGTTGGTGCAGCACATGACAGCAGGCTTTCCGACCGGGGCTGAATTCGCGCCGCCCGCTCCCCCGGCGCTGCCCGTCGAATTGGATGTGTTCCCGCCGGACCGGCAACGCCGATGGACAGTGCTGTTGCGGCTGCTACTGGCGATACCGCAGCTGATCGTCGTCTGGGCGTTGACGATCGCGACCGAGGTCGCGATGTTGCTGGGCTGGTTCGCCGCGCTCGGCATGGGACGACTGCCGGACTGGTGTGGTGAGTTCATCCGCGCCTGCCTGGGCTACACGGTGCGCGTGCACGGATACCTGCTGCTGCTCATCGATCAGTATCCGCCGTACTCCCTGGATTCCTCGGTTGAGTATCCGATACGGGTGCACTTCCCGGCACCGACCCGATTGAACCGGTTCGCTGTGCTTTTCCGGTTCCCCCTGGCATTACCGATGCTGCTGCTGACCGGCCTGCTGTTCATCGGCTGGGGCGTACTGGCGGTGATCCTGTGGCTGATCACGCTCATCGCCGGTTACCCGCCCCGCCCGGTATTCCAGGCGAGCGCGGCACTGCTGCGAACCCAACTGCGTACCTCCGCCTACTTCGCCATGGTGACGCCCACCTACCCATTCGGAGTCTTCGGCGACCGCGCCCCCGCCGACGAATTCGCACCCGTGCCGGCCAGCCCGACACGCCCCCTGTTGATTTCAGCGGCCGGGCGAGCGCTGATGATCGTCTTCATCATCGTGGGCGTTCTCTACTACGCGGGCTCGATCGCCCTCAGCGCGCACAACTCCGACGACACCGGTGTCCTCCATGTCTCCAGCGAGGCTGTCGCCGAACGTGTTTCGACCGCCTACACCGACAAGTTCGGCCACCCACCCACGCTGCTGGTCTCCTGTCCCGAGCTTCGCGGCCGACCCGGCGCAACCGTGTTCTGCACCGTGAACGACGGCACACACACCACAACCGCCGAGGTGACCGTCACCAAGGTTCACGGCCGAAACGTCTCCCTCCGCATCGACATCCAAACCCCATCACAATGAGCATCGCCTCGAACAACGTCCGGCCGGCCGGCGCGTCGATGCAACGGTGTGGAGTCCGCGAGGGCGTGGAATGCCGACTGTTCGACAGCTGTTGGCGGTAAGGGAGATCAACTTCCCATAGTGGCCGACGAGTGAGGAGGAATCCCTTGTCCGACAGGGCATCCACACAGAGCCAGCAGCGCGTGCTTCGAATCGAGCGTGCCGGAACCACTCTCAGCGCGAGGATTCGCGACGGTGAGGGCCTGCCGGTGGTGCTGGTGCCCGGTGTCATGGCCGACGCCGCGACCTGGCAGGACGTGGTCGACCATATCGAGCTGCCGAATCCGGTGGTGACGGTCAACCGGCGCGGTCGGCTGCCCAGCGGGCCGCTCGGCGACGATTACAGCGTCCGTGTCGAAATCGATGACCTGCACCGGATCCTGGACGAAATCGGCGGCGAAGCCCACCTGTTCGGCTGGAGCTACGGGGGTCTCATCGCCCTCGAGACCGCCGTCGAGCGGCCAACGATCCGCTCGCTCACCGCCTACGAGCCCGTCACCCGGCCGTTCGCCCCGTCAGCGATCGAACCACTCCGGAACGCCCTGGCACACAACGACTTCGACCGCGTGGTCGAACTCGTCAACACCGAGATATCCGGGTTCTCCAGCGACTACGTGTCGGACCTGCGTCGCAGCCCGGCCTGGCCGGTGCTGCGGTCACTGTCCGCTCCCGTCGCCGCCGAACTGGCCGCCATCAACGACTACCCGCCCCACCTGGAGTCCTACCGCGACCTGACCATCCCGGTCACACTCCTACTCGGCGAACTCAACGAGAACCTGCCGCCCTACGGCACAGCGTTCGCGACGATTGCCGCAGCCCTCCCACAGGCCTCCGTAATCCGGATCCCCGAACAAGGCCACCTAGCCCACGCGTCCGCCCCACAACTCCTCGCCCAACACCTCACCGCCGCGATCACCGCCGCCTCGCAGCCGGACCCGCTTGGGCTCAGTTGTGGCCGATGACGATCATGTCCTGATCGTGGGGAGCGGCAGGTGCGACATCATGACCGGGTAGCGCACCAACCGGGAGCTTGTGAAGGTGATGTCGCGGACGTGACTGAAGTCCGACCACAACAGTTTGCCGCCCGGTAAGAGCAGCATCGGGCGCACCCGCTGCCGGACCTGTTCGAGTTCAGCGATAGTCGCGGGGCGCTTGGCGCTGACCGTGCCGTACAGTCGCACGCCCGGAGCAGCGGCAAATCGGCCAAACAGCAACGAACGGAACCAGAACCACGGTCCGCGGTCGACCGACATCAGACATATCTGCGGGTTGGCATCGAGGTTGCGCGCCAACGCATCGGTGTACTGGTCGAAGTAGAAGGCGGTGCAGTCATCCCTGAAGAAGACCGTGCCCACCGGAGTGATGTTCGGCATCCCCTCGGCATCCACTGACGCAATCGCGAAATGCCCGGTCGATCTACGACCCCGATCCGCGATCGCACGGATCTCGCCCCACTGCTCATCGAGCCCGATCATCGGGCACGCCCAGCACGTCCCGGACCAAGTAGATCCATGAAATCACCACTCAACCATCCGAATACCTGAAATCAGCAGATCAGTGCGTTCGCTGATTCCTGCTTGCTTCGATTCTTCCTCAGACGACAGAAGGACGGCTCAGGCTCGACCATAGGGGGCGGCCTTGCTCGGCAAAGCGACGCGCAAGTTCGCGGCGGGCATTGTCGTCCCCGATAGAGTTGTTCACGCAGAACCGACCCTCGGCAGCGGTCAGGAGCTTCACGTTGACCAGGCGGATCGAGGACAGCGGGCCCGGAACTGTGGCGGGTAGTTCAGTATCGGTCAGCCCGAGCATCACCACGGCCATCTCATCGTCCAGATAATCGTCGGCACCATCGACGAGGTCCAGGTCGGGCAGGGCCAGCGTGATCAGGTCGTACCGGTCGAGCATGGCGGAAACTCTGAACCCGAAGTGCGCCACCTGATTCGACACCGATCGCACCAAATCGCCCAGCCATGATGTTGCGACAGCGATTGTGTCGCCGTCGGCGGGTAGGTCCGCCGAGATGCCGTACACCTTGAGTTCATAGCCGTTGGTCGGTTCGGCGTCATCCCAGGCTGTGGGGTCGGCGAGACCGCTGCTGGCAACCAGCAGAGCATTGTCGCGACGAGTGATCGTGTAGGCCTGGCGCAGCGCCGGCCAAGCCGGGCCACCCAGGAAAGCCGGGTTGATCAGGTGGGCGATCACGTCGGTGTCGAGACGCCCCCAGGAAGCCCAAGCAGCATCGATCGCCTGCGCAGTCGCGAAGGTGAGGGATTCGTCCAGTTCGTCGCTCTCCACAGCGCAACCCTAGGCCACTGCCGCGACCGCCTGCTATCCGAACAAGTAGCGCGCGCAACGGAATCCGAAACGGTGCGGGTCGTCCATACAGGGAGCAGGACGCGGGACATCGCTCGTTCCGGACAAAGGGGGGTGGCGTGCCCCCGAGGTGGAGGCGGTGCTTCTGCGTGGAGGGGGTGCACACGGGGGGAGGGACTGAAGTAACGTGCCGTCACATGAGTGATGACTTGTTGGGGAAGAGCGCGCTGGTTACCGGGGCTAGTCGGGGGATTGGGTTCGCGGTGGCGGCGGAGCTGCTGGGGCGCGGGGCCAATGTGGTGATTTCGGCTCGGAAGGCGGAAGCGCTGGAGGAGGCTGCGGAGCGGCTGCGGGGGCTTGGGCATCCGGGGAAAGTTGTCGCGGTTGCCGGGAACTCCGGGGATGCTGAGGCGCGCGCCCTGCAGGTTGCCACGGCGGTTGAGCAGTTCGGGTCGTTGGATGTGCTCATCAACAACACCGGGATCAATCCGGTTTATGGGGCGTTGATGGAGGCGGATCTGGAGGCCGTGCGCAAGATCTTCGATGTGAATGTTGTTGCGGCGCTGGGGTATGTGCAGGAGGCGTACAAGGCGTGGATGGGTGAGCACGGGGGTGCGGTGGTCAATGTGGCCAGTGTTGCCGGGCTGCGGTCGACGGGGGTGATCGCGGCTTACGGGGCGTCGAAGGCGGCGTTGATTCGGCTCACCGAGGAGTTGGCCTGGCAGTTGGGGCCGAAGATTCGGGTGAATGCGGTGGCGCCGGGGGTGATCAAGACGAAGTTCGCGGATGCGCTGTACTCGGCGGACGAGGAGGCGGCGGCGGGTGTGTATCCGATGAAGCGGCTCGGGTCGCCGGAGGATGTGGCCGCGCTGATCGGGTTCCTGGCCTCGAACGAGTCGGCGTGGATCACCGGCACGACCGTGCGGGTGGACGGCGGACTGCTGGCCACCGGCGGCATCTGAGCCTCAGGCGGAATCCAACGTCATAGCGAAAACTCGCGCCCGGCACCGATACTCGGTGCCGGGCGCGGTTCGTTCGGAGCGAGCTCAGCGGAAGGCGAGCGCGCCCAGGGTGTCGCTGTTGCGGTACTTCAGATACTTGCTGACCGTCTCGTCGTCCACCGAGGCGGTGGCGGTGGCGACGGTGATGACCAGGAACTTGCCCTGACTGCCATCGCGCCACTTGCCGTTCTCGAAGTCGGCGATGTAGCTGCCCTCCGGCAGGATCACGTCCTTGTCATCGAACTGCCCGTCCGCGGAGGACGCCTTGTCCGTGTCGGACATGGTCAGCACCAACTGGGTCAGCATGAGCTGGCCGCCCTCGGCCTTCCACGCCATCTCGGAGGCGGCCTTGCAGCCGAGGCTGGTCAGCTTGCCCGCCTCCTCGATCGGGGCGCACGAGTCGTAGTCGCGGCCGGACACATACGCGGCCTGCAGCGCGACGTCGCCGAGCTTGAAGTTCCAGTCCTTGCCGTATTCGGTGTAGCTGAAACCCTTGCCGCCGGACGCGGGTTTCGTGGTGGTCGGGGCGGTGCGGGTGGTGGCCTGGGCCGACGTGGTCTCCAGCGACGTGGTCGTGGTCGCGTCGGCCTGCGAGGAGGAGTCGTCGTTCTTCGACACCAGCACGATGCCGCCCACCGCGACCGCCAGTACCACGACCGCGCCGACCACCAGTCCGATGATCAATCCGGCCTTGGACTTCGGCTGCGGCGGCGGGAATCCCGGATGCTGGAATCCGGGCTGCTGCCCGTACCCCGCCTGCGGATAGCCCTGAGGCTGACCGTAACCCGCGCCCGTCTGCTGTCCGAACGCAGCACCCTGCGGATATCCCTGCGGCTGACCGTATCCCGGATCCTGCGGGTACCCCGGCTGCTGCCCGTACCCGGCATCCTGCGGATTCACCTGCTGCGCAGCCATATTCAGCTGCGTCGGCTCCCAGTTCTGATTCGGCTGCTGCGGATTCGGCTGCTGCGCCGCGGCCATGCCCAGCTGCGTGGGCTCCCACCGCTGCGGATCGGCCTGCCCGTCCGCCGGCTGCGCGGGATGATCCCACCACGCCGGATCCGGCTGCTGTGGCTGCTGCCCGTGGGCATTCGGATCGCCACCGACCCCGCCTGGTGGATACGTCATCTGCTCACCTTTCGTGGCCCGCCCGGACCCTCCCCGGTCCGGCATTCATTCCCGAAGCGTAAGCGGGTCATCGATCATGATCCAATCACAAGGTGACCGACGACCTGCTCATCTGCGGCGCGGGCCCCGCGGGCCGTGCCCTCGCCCACCGCGCGCTGGCGCACGGACTCACGGTCACCATCGTCGACCCGCACCCCCGGCGGCGCTGGACACCCACCTACGCTGCCTGGGCGGACGAGCTACCGGAGTGGCTGGCGCCGGAGGCCCTCGCCGCCACCGTCGACCACCCCGTCGCGTGGACGACCCGCCGCATCGAACTCGACCGTCGCTACGTCGTATTCGATACCCCGGCACTGCAAGATTCCCTCGACCTCACCGGCGCCCGCCTGCTGGAGGACCGAGTAGCCGAGATCATCCGCCCGGCCCGGCACACGACCCAGGGCCTCGACCTCCCCGCGGTCCGGCTGGCCTCGGGCCGGATCCTTCCGGCGGGCCGGGTCATCGACGCCCGCGGCGTCCCGCGCTCCCCCGCGCTCGCGGAACAGACCGCCTTCGGTGTGATGGTCGAGCGCGACCGCTGGCCCGACCCCGACACCCTGTTCATGGACTGGCGCGACGACAACGGCGCGAAACCCGATGAGCCCCCGTCATTCCTGTACGCCGTCCCGCTCGCCGACGATCGTGTCCTGCTCGAGGAAACCTGCCTGGCAGGCCGCCCCGCCCTCGACCCGGCCACCCTGCGAACCCGCCTGCACCACCGATTGCGTTCCCGCGGACTGACTCTCACCGGCACCGAGCCCGTCGAACGAGTCCGCTTCCCCCTCCACGGCGGCAAACCCACCCCGGCCGCCTTCGGCGCGGCCGGAGCCCTGATGCACCCGGCCACCGGCTACAGCGTCGCCACCTCCCTCAGACTGGCCGACGCGGTACTGGCGGGCGACCCGACCTGGCCCCTCTCCGCCCGCGCCGTAAACCTGCTGCGCCGGAAGGGCCTACGCGCCCTCCTCGCCCTCCCGCCCGCCGCGCTCCCCCAATTCTTCGACGCGTTCTTCCAGCTATCCCCCGCCGTCCAACGCGCCTACCTCTCCGATCGCGAAAACCTCCCCGCCACAGCGGCGGCCATGTTCTCCCTCTTCACCGCCCTCCCCTGGTCCCTGCGCCGCCACTTGATCCGATCGTGATTCAAGGGAGTTCCATCCGAACTATTCGGTTTTGGTCGCCTGATCCGGTCGCTGATGGTGTGCTGTTGGGGCCGACACTGCCCGTCGGCGAGCAGAGGGCACGCGTACAGGGGGTTCTGACGTGGACGGCCAACCCGACATAGAGATTCGTGCACTACGAGAGGTAATCGATGCGGTCGAAGACCGACTCCGCCATCTGGAAGCCGAGGGCGCGGTAGTCCTCGCCCCCCGCTCCGAAATCTATGCCACGGCCATCTACGCCGTGATCGCCAGCGCCCGCGCCTCCGGACATTACGGCTCCGGAAGCATCGCCAACGCACCCCTGTTGGACGACATCCTCAGCGGCCTGGAACCCAATCCCTGGCAGCCCACCCTCGAGCCCGTCGTCATCGACAAGGCGCTGACCGCCTGAACCCCCGCGCCCTCGACACCCGACCGGACACGGAATAGACGACACGGAGTGCGGTGACCGCCCGCGCACTACGGATCGTCCACTGTGTTCCACGTCTCCGTGCGGCAGATTGATCGCCAAACCACCAAGGTCACGCACGGGAGTTGATTCGAATGAGTCGCGCAGCAGGGGTCGGCACGCTGGACCAGGATCGAGCGCGGGCCGCGGCGCGGCTCGAGTTCGATCCCGGCGCGATGCCGCCCCGCGCCCGGCTGACCTGGCGGGGCGCCGGGCCGTCACTGACCGAGTTGATCGAGATCTTCTCGGCGCTGGGACTGCATGTCATCACCCATGACGTGAACGCCAACGGCGCGGACCGCGAACACGAATTCACCTTCCGGCCCGAGGGTGTCGAGCCGACCGAGCAGGTGGCGGAGCTGCTGGCCGAGGCGTTCGGGGCCGCCGTCGCGGGCGAGTTCGAGATCGACGGCTACACCGGACTCGTCGCCTCCGCCGGTTTGAGCTGGCGCGATGCCGTCCTGGTGCGGGCCGCCTGCCGATACCTGCGCCAGGCCGGGCTGCCCCTGGGCGGTCCGACCATCACCGAAATCCTCACCGGCCATCCGGATTTCGTGCGCGCGTTCGTGGCCCTGTTCCACGCCCGCTTCGATCCCCTGGAGCCGGAACGCGCCGCGGCGATCGAGCGGGCCGAGGCGGAGGTGCGGCGCCGGCTCGAGGCCGCGGCCACCCGGCCGGAGGATCAACTGCTGCGCGGGCTGACCACGTTCTGCTCGGCGCTGTTGCGCACCAACTGGTTCCAGCCGGACCGCGCGGTCGCCGCGTTCAAGATCGACCCGTCGCGGCTGTCGCTGTCCGGGCCGATCACCCCCTACCGCGAGATCTTCGTGCATTCCACGAAGGTCGAGGGCAGCCATGTGCGCGGCGGGGTCATCGCTCGCGGCGGCCTGCGCTGGTCGGATCGGGCCGATGATTTCCGCACCGAGGTCCTGGCCCTGATGAAGACGCAGACGGTCAAGAATTCGGTGATCGTGCCGATGGGCGCCAAGGGCGCGTTCGTGGTGCGCGGCGGCAGCGCCGATCCGGCCGCGGTCGAATTCGCCTATGCCGCGTTCATCGGCGGCCTGCTCGACGTCACCGACAATGTCATCGACGGCGTCCCCACCCCGCCGCCCGCCACGGTGGTGTACGACGAGCCGGATTCCTATCTGGTGGTGGCGGCCGACAAGGGCACCGCACGGTTCTCCGATCTGGCGAATTCCATTGCGGTCGAACGAGGTTTCTGGCTGGACGACGCGTTCGCCTCGGGCGGCTCCACCGGCTACGACCACAAGGCGCTGGGCATCACCGCGCGCGGTGCGTGGCGTTCGATCCGCGGGCACTTCGCCGAACTCGGCATCGATCCGGACACCCAGCCCTTCACCGTGACCGGTATCGGCGATATGTCCGGTGACGTCTTCGGCAACGGCATGCTCGAAACCGACTGCGTCCGACTGGTCGCCGCCTTCGACCATCGCCACATCTTCCTCGACCCCGACCCGGACCCGGTGCTCTCGCATCGCGAACGCACCCGCCTGGCCGCGCTGGAGCGCAGCAGCTGGGCCGACTACGACCCCGCGCTCATCTCCGCGGGCGGCGGCGTCTGGCCGCGGACCGCGAAGACGATTCCGCTCTCGCCACAGGTGCGGCGCCTGCTCGGTGTCGACGACACGGAAATGACCGCGCCGCAACTGATTCGCGCCATGCTGTGCGCCGAGGTCGACCTGCTGTTCAACGGCGGCATCGGCACCTATGTGCGAGCCCGCGCCGAACTCGACGCCGATGTCGCGGACCCGTCCAACGACGAGGTGCGCGTGACGGCGGATCAATTGCGCTGCCGGGTGATCGGCGAGGGCGGCAATCTGGGCCTCACCCAGCGCGCCCGCATCGAATTCGCCGTCGCGGGCGGCAAGGTGAACGCCGACTTCATCGACAACGCGGGTGGCGTCGCCACCTCCGACCGCGAGGTCAATCTCAAGATCGCCCTGAATACCGCTGTCACGGAGGGCCTTTCGACGGTGTCCGAACGGGACGCCCTGCTGGCCGCCAATGCCGACGAGGTGGTGCGCGCCGTCCTCGCCGACTGCGACGCGCAGGCGCTGGCCATCAGCCTCGCCGAGTCACACGCGCCCTTCCTCGTCGACCGCCACGGCCGCCTGATCGAGAACCTGGAGCAGGCGACCGGCCTCGAGCGCTCCGCCGAATTCCTGCCCGCCCCGGCCGAACTCGCGGCCCGCCACCGCGCCGGACAGGGCCTGGTCCGCCCGGAGATCGCGGTCCTGCTGGCCACCGCCAAGAACCTGGTCCGCGACGAACTGCTGTCCTCCGACGCCCCGAACGACCCGGTGGTCGCGGGACTGCTGGCCGACTACTTCCCCGACTCGGTCCGCACCCTGCTGGGTGAGGAGCGGCTCGCCGCGCACCCGGTCGCCGGCGAGATCGTCGCGGTGGCGGCCGCCAACCGGGTGATCAACCGGGTCGGCCCGGGCCTCATCCACCGCCTCGAGGAACGGCTCGGCGTGGACACCCCGCAGATCGTGCTGGCCTGCACGGTCGTCGACGAGATCCTCGAGGTGGATCGCTGGTGGCGTGAGGCGCTGGCGCTGCCGGGCGTGCCGCCGCAGGTCCGCATGGGCGTGCTCAAGGGCATTCAGGATGCGGTCGAACAGGCCGCCGCCTGGCTGCTCACGCATCGCTCGGCCGACACCTGGGCGGCCGAAATCGACCATCACGCACCGCTGGTCGCCGAACTCACCGCCGTCCTCCCCCGCCCGGGCGGTCACCCGGGCCGCAACCTCGCGAATCTGCGTCTGCTCTCCCAGGCGCTGCCGCTGAGCGATACCGCGCGCCGCACCGGCCTCCCGGTCGCGCTGGTCGCCCAGACCTACCGGGAACTGGGCGAACTCATCGGCCTGGACCGGCTGGCGACCACCTTCGCCACCACCCGCACCGCCGACCACTGGGAGACCCTGGCCGCTACGGTGCTGGCGGAGGAACTCCAATCCCGTTGGCACACACTGGTGGCCGCGGTGCTGGCCGACGCCACCGCGGACGATGTGGCCCGCGACCATGTCGCGCGCTGGAAGGACAGCTCCGCCGCGGACCGTCTGATCGATCTCGTCGCCAGGCTGCACCGGGACGGCACCGTCGATATCGCCCGGCTGTGCGTCGTCAATGCCGAACTGGCCGCCGCGGCGGTCACCGGCGGGCGATGACCGCGAGCAGCAGTTCGGCGCGCACCAGCGCCTGATCGAGCTGGCAGCCGAGTACCGATTCGATCTTCGCGACTCGGCTGCGCAGCGTATGCCGGTGCACGCCGAGGACATTGGCGGCGGTCTCCCACTGCCCGTGCGCCTCGAGGTAGGCGCGCAGGGAGCCGATGAGGTCGGTGCCGTTGCGCTCGTCGTAGTCGACCAGCGGTTGCAGCATGGCCTCGGAGACCGCGCCGAGCACCCGCTGCGCCTCCGGGAACGCCAGCAGCGCATGGCCCGCCGATGCCGCGAGCTCGAGCGGCCGGGCTCCCGGCATGGCGGCGGAGGCGGCCAGTTCGGCGTGCTCCACCGCGGCGGTGAAGCGGCGCAACGGTTGTGGCGCGCTCAGCCCCGCGCGCAGGGTGGCGCGCACCGGCGCGGGCATCCCGGTCAGCAGCTGTTCGGCGGTGTCGTCGGAGTCGGCGCCGGACAGCAGCACCGCCACCCGATCCCCCGCGATATGCGCGAACAGCTGCCGATTGAGCGGACGCAGTTGCGCGTCAACGGTTTCCAGCGCCTGCCCGGCGGCATCCCGGGAGGCGCAGCGCAGCACCATGGCGCGCACACGGCCGGTGCGATCGGCGGCGGTGGCCAGGGTCTGCCACATGGTGTCCGGATCACCCGGCTCGGCCAGCAGCATGGCCATGGCCTGAGAGTTCAAGCGGTTCTGGGCGATACGCAAGCGCGCGGGCTTCTCGAAATCGATGGCCAGCAACGAACTGGCATGGCCCAGCAGCACCTGATCGACGGAACTCAACGCCCCGTCGGTCACCACCGCCAGATGCCCGTGCACCGTCTGCCCGGCCGTAATGGCTTGCAGCACAATGTATTGCCCGGAACTCACCTGGATGACGCCACTGCCCGCACCATCCCCGCGAGTGCCGAGGAATTCCTCGATCCGCTCCAGAATCCCGGCGGCGGGCTTGCGCGGCTGCGCCTCGGTGATCGCGCCGTCGGCCCCGATCACCAGCACGGTCGCCGACAGCGCCGCCGCCAGCTCCTTGCTCATCGCCCGCGCCCCCTGAATGGCGGCCCGGGTCAGGCGCGGCTGCGCGCGGGAGGCCCGCAGCACCTTCTCGTACTCCTGATCGGCCAGCCGCTGCATCACCTTCTTGGTGATCGCGCCGAACGGAGTCGGCAGCGGCACCTCGAACAGCGGCAACCCCAGCCGATCGGCGGCCTCGATCAGATCCTCCGGCACGCTCTCGTAGGACAGCCCGACGCCGAACCCGACGCCGGCGATGCCGACCGCGTGCAAGTCCTCCAGATACCGCTGCCGATCCGCGCGCCCGAGCGGCAATCCCATGCCGGTGGTGAGCACCAACTCCCCGCCGGACATCCACTGCTGCGGTTCGGCGAGCTCGGAGGTGAGCACCAGGGTGATGGCCCGGCCGAGCCCATCACCGCCGCCGCGCAGCACCAAACCCAGCTCGGGCTGGGTCAGCACCCAGCGGACCGGAATTCCCGCGTTCACAGCTCTCCCGTGGCTATCTGTACAACTTGTCGAAACGACATTCTGCCGACTCACCGATCCGGCAGGTGACGCGGGGGTGTGTCACGCAGCACACTGGCGGTCAACCACAGCGCACCCCACTTCGAAAGAGATCGGGCCTACATGACTGACACGCTTCGCAACTTCATCGACGGAAAGTTCGTCGTCGCCGCCGCATCGGAGTCGTTCGAGCTGATCAGTCCCGTCGACGAATCGGTGGTCGGCCACAGCCCGATCTCCGGACAGGCCGACATCGATGCCGCCGTCGCCGCCGCGGACCGCGCCTTCCCCGCCTGGAAGGCCGCCACCCCGAGCCAGCGCCAGGCCGCGCTGTTGAAGCTGGCCGACGCCATCGAGGCCAATGCGGACGCGCTGGTCGAGGCGCAGTGCCGGGAGACCGGGCAGCCCAAGCACCTGGTCGCCAGCGAGGAGGTCGCCGCCGGTGCCGATCACCTGCGCTTCTTCGCCGGTGCCGCCCGCATGCTGGAGGGCAAGTCCGCGGGCGAGTACATGGCGGGCTTCACGTCGTATGTCCGCCGTGAACCCGTCGGTGTGATCGGCCAGGTAACCCCCTGGAACTACCCGCTGATGATGGCCATCTGGAAGATCGGCCCGGCGCTGGCCACCGGAAACACGGTGGTGCTCAAGCCGAGTGACACCACCCCGGGCAGCACGCTCAAGCTTGCCGAACTGTCGCAGGGCATCCTCCCGGACGGCGTCCTCAATGTCGTGCTCGGCACCGCCGCCAGCGGCGCGACGCTGGTCAGCCATCCGCGCCTGGACATGGTGGCCATCACCGGTTCGGTGCGCGCAGGCATCGCGGTGGCGACCGCGGCGGCCGAGCAGATCAAGCGGGCGCATCTCGAACTCGGCGGCAACGCCCCGGTGGTCGTGTTCGGTGACGCCGATCTGGCACTGGCCGCCGACCGCATCGGCGATGCGGCCTTCTTCAACGCCGGGCAGGACTGCACCGCGGCCACCCGCGTGCTGGTGCACGAATCCGTCCACGACGACCTGGTCGCCGCCCTGGTGAAGAAGGCGCAAACCGTGAAGCCGGGCCTGCCCGACGATCCGGAAGCGGCCTACGGTCCGCTCAACAACATTCGCCACTTCGAGTCGGTCACCGGCAAACTCGCCGCACTGCCCGCGCACGCGACCGTCGCCACCGGCGCCGAACGCGTCGGCGACAGCGGCTTCTACCTCGCCCCGACCGTCATCACCGGTGTGCGCCAGGAGGATCCGATCGTGCGGGAGGAGACCTTCGGCCCGATCATCACCGTGCAGCCCTTCGCCGACGAGGACGAGGCCGTGCGCCTGGCCAACGATGTCGACTACGGCCTGGCCTCCAGCGTCTGGTCCCGCGATCACGGTGTGGTGCAGCGCGTTTCGGCCGCCCTGGACTTCGGCGCGGTGTGGGTGAACTGCCACATCCCGCTGGTGGCCGAGATGCCGCACGGCGGCTTCAAGCGCTCGGGCTACGGCAAGGACCTCTCGGCTTACGGCGTCGAGGACTACACCCGCATCAAGCACGTCATGAGCGCACACGACTGACGGCGCTCTCCCGCTTTCAAACCCTTTTCCGCAGAAGGACTTCCGAATGACCGAGATCACCTACCGACTCCCGCAGCAGCGGGTGCTGCACACCGAGCTACCGGGCCCGCGCTCGCAGGAGCTGGCCGCGCGCCGCAAGGCCGCCGTCGCCGCGGGTGTGGGTTCCACCGCGCCGGTGTACGCCGCCGACGCCGACGGCGGCGTCATCGTGGACGTCGACGGCAATTCGCTCATCGATCTGGCCGCGGGCATCGCGGTCACCAATGTCGGCGCAGCGCATCCGAAAGTCGTTGCGGCGGTGCAGGAGCAAATCGAGCGCTTCTCGCACACCTGCTTCATGGTGACTCCGTACGAGGCCTACATCGAGGTCTGCGAGCGGCTCGCCGAGCTGACCCCGGGCACCCATGAGAAGCGCAGCGTGCTGTTCAACTCCGGCGCGGAGGCCGTGGAGAACGCCATCAAGGTGGCGCGCCTGGCCACCGGCCGCACCGCGGTGGTCGCCTTCGATCACGCCTACCACGGCCGCACCAACCTCACCATGGCGCTGACCGCGAAGAACATGCCCTACAAGGCGCATTTCGGCCCGTTCGCGCCCGAGGTGTACCGCATGCCCATGTCCTACCCGTTCCGCGACGGCGGCCAGGACGGCGTGGCCGCGGCGCGCGAGGCGATCTCGCGAATCGAGAAGCAGATCGGCGCGGATTCCCTGGCAGCGATCATCATCGAGCCGATCCAGGGCGAGGGCGGATTCATCGTGCCCGCACCGGGATTCCTGCCGACCCTGGTCGAGTGGGCGCGCGCCAACGGCGTCGTGTTCATCGCCGACGAGGTGCAGACCGGCTTCGCCCGCACCGGCGACTGGTTCGCCTGCGAGGCCGAAGGCGTTGTGCCCGACATCATCACGATGGCCAAGGGCATCGCGGGCGGCATGCCGCTGTCGGCCATCACCGGCCGCGCCGAACTGCTCGACGCCGTGCACGCGGGCGGCCTGGGCGGCACCTACGGCGGCAATCCGGTGGCCTGTGCCGCCGCGCTGGCCGCCATCGACGCCATCCGCGACCACGATCTGCCCGCCCGCGCCCGCCACATCGGCGAGGTCGCCACGGCGCGCTTCGCCGAACTGGCGCAGCGGGTTCCGGCCATCGGCGATATCCGCGGCCGCGGCGCCATGCTGGCGCTCGAGTTCGTGCGCCCCGGCACCACCGAGCCCGACGCCGCCCTCACCGCGGCCGTCGCCAAGCGCTGCCTCGAGCAGGGTGTCATCACCCTGACCTGCGGCACCTACGGCAATGTGATCCGCCTGCTGCCCCCGCTGGTCATCACCGACGAACTGCTCGACGAGGCGCTGACGGTGCTGTGCACCGCCATCGCCGCGCTCGCCTGAAACCCGGTCTAGGAGAACGATGTTGGAATACGACCGGATCAGCGAGCTGGTCCCTACCGGTGTCTGGATCGACGGCGCGGCCGCCCCCGCCGTCTCGGGATCCTCGTTCGCCGTACGCAATCCGGCCACCGGCGAGATCCTCACCGAGGTCGCCGACGCCTCCGGCGCGGACGCGCTGCGCGCCCTGGACTCGGCCTGCCGCGTCCAATCCGCCTGGGCCGCAACCGCTCCGCGTGAGCGCGCGGTGATCCTGCGCCGCGCCTGGGAAATCCTCATGGAGCGCACCGAGGAGATCGCGCTGCTGATGACCTTGGAGATGGGCAAGACCCTCGCCGAGGCGCGCGGCGAGGTCGCCTACGGCGGCGAATTCCTGCGCTGGTTCAGCGAGGAGGCCGTGCGCGTCGGCGGCCGCTACACCGACTCCCCCGCCGGGACCGGACGCATCCTGGTCACCAAGCAGCCCGTGGGCCCGTGCCTGGCGATCACGCCGTGGAACTTCCCGCTGGCCATGGGTTCCCGCAAGATCGGGCCCGCGCTGGCGGCCGGGTGCACGGTGATCGTGAAGCCCGCGGAGGACACCCCGCTGACCATGCTGGCGCTCGCGCAGATCTTCGCCGACGCCGGACTGCCCGCGGGCGTGCTGTCGATCCTGCCGGGCAGCGACGCCGCGGCCATCACCGCGCCGCTGCTGGCAGACCCGCGCCTGCGCAAGGTCACCTTCACCGGTTCCACCCGCGTCGGCAAGCTGCTGCTGCGTCAGGCCGCCGACAATGTCCTGCGCACCTCGATGGAGCTGGGCGGCAACGCGCCGTTCATCGTCTTCGAGGACGCCGACCTGGACCAGGCGCTGGCCGGGGCCATGGCCGCCAAGATGCGCAATGGCGGCGAGGCGTGCACCGCGGCCAACCGCATCTACGTGCACAACTCGATTCGCGAGCAGTTCGCGGCGCGGCTGGCCGAGAAGATCGGTGCGCTGCGTGTCGGACCCGGCTACGAATCCGGCGTGGACACCGGTCCGCTCATCAACGAGCGCCAGCGCGACAATGTCGCCGCCCTCGTGCAGGACGCGGTCGCGGCGGGCGCGGTGGTTCGCACCGGCGGCAAGGCCATCGACGGCCCCGGCTGGTTCTTCCAGCCCACCGTCCTCGACGATGTGCCGCGCACCGCGCGCATGCACAGCGAGGAAATCTTCGGACCCGTCGCCGCCATCTACGGTTTCGACACCGAGGACGACGTCGTGACCGCGGCCAATGACACCGAATACGGTTTGGCCGCTTACTTCTACACCCGGGACCTGGATCGGGCCCTGCGGGTTTCCAACGCGCTGCAGGCCGGCATGGTCGGCGTCAATCGCGGCGTCATCTCCGATCCGGCCGCCCCGTTCGGCGGGATCAAGCAGTCCGGTCTGGGCACCGAGGGTGGATCCGAGGGGATCGACGAATACCTCGACACCAAATACGTCGCGCTCACGCGCTGATGTCACCCGGCGCACCGGCCCCTGAGCCGGATAACGCGCCCACCCGATCCCGGCTTCCACTCCGCCGGATCGGTTCTCCATCGGCGAGGTCGCGCCGCATCCCGAAATGGCATGCGGCGCAACCAGACCCAGTTTCAGGAGCTTGGATGCTCGTGCAGAATGCCTCCGAGGCGACAATGGCGTCGCGTGATACCCAGGATGCCGCCAGCGGCAAGGGACTGGCCACCAACAAGGTCGGCACCATTGCCGGCGCGGTCCTGAGTATCGCGTCCATCGCACCCGCCTACACCACCACCGCCAGCCTGGGCCTGATCGTGGCCGCCGTCGGGTTGAAGATGCCCGCGCTGCTGATCGCCGGGTTCATCCCGATGTTCCTCGCGGCCTACGCCTATCGCGAATTCAGTTCCGAGACCCCGGACTGCGGCGCCTCCTTCACCTGGTCGGCGCGGGCACTCGGCCCGTATGTCGGCTGGATGGCGGGCTGGGGCTCGGTGATCGCCGTGGTCATCGTGCTGGCCAATATCGCGGCAGTAGGTGCGGAGTTCCTCTATCTGTTCATCGGACGCCTCGCGCATTCGGAATCCATTGCCGCCCTCGGCGACAACAAGCTCATCAATATCGTGACCACGCTGGCCTTCCTGGCGGCGGCCGGGTGGGCGGCCAGCCGCGGGATCAGCTCGAGTGAACGCGCGCAGTACGTGCTGGTCGGCTTCCAGCTGGTGGTGCTGCTGCTGTTCGCGGGCATCGCGCTGGCCAAGGCCGTGAACGGCGACGCGCCGTCGGGCCTGAGCTTCGACATCGACTGGTTCAACCCATTCACCGGACTCACCCTGGGCGCGTTCGCGATCGGCCTGATCGGGTCGGTGTTCATGTACTGGGGCTGGGACACCGCGCTGACCCTCGGCGAGGAATGCAAGGATCCGCAGCGCACGCCCGGCCGCGCCGGACTGCTCTCGATCCTGACCGTGCTGGGCACCTATCTGCTGCTCGCGGTGGCGCTCATGTGGTACGCGGGCGTCGGCGACACCGGCGTCGGCCTGAGCAGTGATGCCGCGCACGACAACGTCTTCGGCGCACTGGCCCAACCGGTGATGGGCGGGGCGGGCGAGCTGCTGTTGTTCGCGGCCGTGCTGGTCTCCACCATCGCCAGCCTGCAGGCCACCTTCCTGCCCGCGGCGCGCGCCATGCTGGCCATGGGCACCTTCAAGGCCCTGCCGGCCCGCTTCGCCAGCGTGCACCCGGTGTACCAGGTGCCGCGTTTCGGCACCGCGATCGCCGCGGTCGTGGCGGGCGCCTTCTACGCCATCACCGCACTCCTCTCGGAGCACGTGCTGCTGGATACCATTGCGGCACTGGGCATCATGATCTGCTGGTACTACGGCATCACCGCCTTCGCCTGCGTCTGGTACTTCCGTAACCGCTGGTTCGCCTCGGCCCGCGACTTCCTGTTCAAGCTGCTGTTCCCGCTGCTGGGCGGCACCATGCTGCTGGTCGTGTTCGGCATCTCGGTGCGCGAGAGCCTCAAGCCCGAAGTCGGCAGCGGCGCCTCGCTTTTCGGTATCGGACTGGTCTTCTACCTGGGCTTCGGGATCCTCGCGCTGGGCGCGGTGCTGATGCTCTGGCAGCGCTTGCGGCAACCGGAGTACTTCCGCGGCGCGACCCTGCCCCGCGCGGTGTCCGGCGATCCCATGCCGTCGTAGTCGAAGATCTCTGTCCCCCAGACCATTTCGAGAAGGAGTAGTCATGAACGTCATCACCTGTTTCGAGCCGCCCGTCTCGCACGCCCGCGTCGAAGCCCCCGTTCGCGAGCCGCTGCGCGTGGCCCTGATCCAGCACCGCTGGCAGGCCGATACCGCGGCGATGCGCGCCGAGCTGAACGAGGGCATCGCCAAGGCCGCCGAACTCGGGGCCAAGGCGGTCTTCCTGCCCGAGGTGACCTTCAGCAAGTACCCGGCCTTCGTACGCGGCGGCGACAACCCGGCCGCCGACGCCGAGGACCTGGAGACCGGCTCGACCTTCACCTTCGCGGCCGAGGCGGCCGTCGAGCACGGCATCTTCGTGCACGCCTCGCTCTACGAGCGCGCCGATCAGGGCGACGGCCTCGGCTTCAACACCGCGATCCTGGTGTCCCCCAAGGGCGAACTGGTCGGGCGCACCCGCAAGCTGCACATCCCGATCAGCGCGGGCTACTACGAGGACACCTACTTCCGCGCGGGCCCGGCCACCGACGAGGCGTACCGGCCGCACAGCCACGCCGATCTCGGTGACGTGCGCATCGGCATGCCGACCTGCTGGGACGAATGGTTCCCGGAGGTCGCCCGCATGTACTCGCTCGCCGGCGCCGACGTCATCGTCTACCCGACCGCCATCGGCTCGGAGCCGTCCTTCCCCGCCTTCGACACCCAGCCGCTGTGGCAGCACGTGATCGTGGGCAACGGCATTACCGCGGGCACCTTCATGATCGTGCCCAACCGCTACGGCGACGAAGGCGAAATCACCTTCTACGGTTCGTCTTTCATCTCCGACCCGTACGGCCGGATCCTGGTGCAGGCCCCGCGCGACGAATCCGCCGTGCTGGTGGCGGATCTGGATCTGGATCAGCGCAAGGACTGGCTGACGCTGTTCCCGTTCCTGGAGACCCGCCGCCCCGACACCTACGCGCGGCTCACCGCGCCGGTCGAGCGCGACTACCCGTTCGGGCGGGCCTGATGGCGGCCGAGGGCGCCGGCTGGCGGATGCCCGCCGAGCATGCGGAACACCGGCGGACCTGGATGGCGTTCCCTCCGGTCGGTTCGGAGATCACCGCGACCCCGGAGGCCGTCGACGAGGCGCGGGCCGCCTGGTCCGCCGTCGCCCACGCGGTCGCGGAGTTCGAGCCGGTGACCATGGTCGTGGATCCGGCCGATGCCGCCGACGCGCGGCGGATGCTGTCCGGTGCGATCGAACTGTTCGAAGCGCCGCTCGATGACGCCTGGATGCGCGATATCGGTCCGACCTTCGTGCACGCGGCGGACGGGTCGGTGGCCGCGGTGGACTGGGTGTTCAACGGCTGGGGCCAACAGGATTGGGCGCGCTGGGACAAGGACTCGGCCATCGGCCGGGCGGTCGCCACCGCGGCCGGGGTGCCGGTCGTCGATTCGCCGTTGGTGAACGAGGGCGGCGGTATCCAGGTCGACGGCGCGGGCACGGTGATCCTCACCGAGACCGTGCAATTGGATCCGTTCCGCAATCCCGGTCTCACCAAGGCCGATGTGGAGGCCGAGCTGCGGCGCACCATCGGCATCGACACCGCGATCTGGCTGCCGCGCGGGCTGTGGCGAGATTCGCAGCGCTTCGGCACCCGCGGGCACGCCGACATAGTGGCGGCGCTGCCGTCGCCCGGTGTGGTGCTGGTGCACGATCAGCGCGATCCGGAGCATCCCGACCATGAGCTCAGCCGCGAGTTGATGAAGCAGTTCGCCGCCGAAACCACCTCCGCCGGAGTGCCTTTCGAGGTGATCCCGGTGCCCGCGCCGCGCACGCTGCGCGACGAGGAGGGTTTCGTGGACTACAGCTACATCAATCACTACGTCTGCAACGACGCGGTCATCCTGTGCGCGTTCGACGATCCGTCCGATGCCGAGGCCGCCGAGATCATGGCCCAGGTTTATCCCGGCCGCCGGATCGTGCTCGTCGATGCCCGCCCGATCTTCGCGCGCGGCGGCGGCATCCACTGCATCACCCAGAACGAGCCGCTCCCGGCTCACTGACCCGCAGGTCGGGGGATGATCCGGCCCGTGCACGCCGATTCGGCGAATGAGGGGCGGGCCGGCTCACCGAAACGGCGCGGGCGCGATCGTGACCGCGCACACATACTGAACTAGCAACCATCGGGTTATCGCCTGATGTCGAATTACCGGTAAGGAGCTCTCGTGGCTGTCATCACTCGTGACGTCGTGATCGTCGGGGCCGGACCGTCCGGTCTGACCGCTGCCGCCGAACTGCGCAAGGCCGGTCTGTCGGTGGCCGTGCTGGAGGCCCGCGACCGGGTCGGCGGCCGCACCTGGACCGGGAACATCGACGGGGCGATGATCGAGATCGGCGGCCAGTGGCTCTCACCCCACCACACCGCGGCACTGGCGCTGGTCGAGGAGCTCGGGCTCTCGACCTTCTCCCGCTACCGCGAGGGCGAGTCGGTGTATCTCGCCGCCGACGGCACCCGGCAGCAATTCACCGGCGACGTGTTCCCCGCGCCCGCCGAAACCGCCGCCGAGATCGACCGGATGCTGGCCCTGCTCGACCAGCTGGCCGCCGAGGTCGGCGCCGAGGAGCCGTGGGCGCATCCGCAAGCGGCCGAACTGGATTCGATCCCGTTCAGCCTCTGGCTGGAGGGCCAGTCCGATAACGAGTACGCCCGCGAGACCGTGTCGTTCTTCGTCGCCGGCGCCATGCTGACCAAGCCCGCCAACACCTTCTCCACCCTGCAGGCGCTGCACATGGCCGCCGCGCAGGGCTCCTACACCTCGCTCGCCACCGACACCTTCATGCTCGACAAGCGCGTCATCGGTGGCATGCAGCAGGTTTCGCAGCGCCTGGCCGCCTCGCTCGGCGCTGACGTGCACCTGAACGCGCCGGTCCGCAAGATCCAGTGGTCCGACACCGGCGTCACCGTGTGGGCCGACGGCAACCTCGAGGTGCACGCCGATCGCGTGGTGCTGGCGGTGCCGCCGAACCTGTACGCGGGGATCAGCTTCGATCCCCCGCTGCCGCGCCGCCGCCACCAGATGCACCAGCACATGTCGATGGGCTTCGTTGTGAAGGTGCACGCGGTGTACGAGACCCCGTTCTGGCGCGAAAAGGGCCTGTCCGGAACCGGTTTCAGCGACACCGACCTGGTGTCCGAGGTGTACGACAACACCAACCACGGCGTCGACAACGGCGCCATGGTCGGCTTCATCGCCCACACCCAAGCCGACCTCTACTTCTCCATGGACGCCGCCGAACGCAAACAAGCCGCCCTCGACTGCCTGGTCCGCTACCTCGGCCCCGAAGCCGCCAACCCCGTCGTCTTCTACGAATCCGACTGGGGCACCGAGGAATGGACCCGAGGCGCCTACGGCGTCAGCTTCGACCTGGGCGGCATGACCCGCTACGGCCACGACCACCGCACCCCCGTCGGCCCCATCCACTTCTCCTGCTCCGACCTCGCAGGCCACGGCTTCCAACACGTAGACGGCGCCGTCCGCATGGGCCAACGCACCGCCGCCGCCATCATCGCCGCCCGCAGCCTGGTCTGACTATTCGCCGAGTGGCACACCACCGAGGGGATTTGCCTGAATTTCCCTCGGTGGTGTGCCACTCGGCGATGTGTATCCGTGGGAATGGAGGGCGGCGGTGGCTTTGGCGATGACCTCGCGAGGATTGTCACGGAGCAGGGTTGCGTCGACTCGGATGATGATCCAGCCGAGAGTAGCGAGCAGGTTGTAGCGGTCGATGTCGTGGGTGAACTGGCGGGGATCCGACCAGTGTTGCGCGCCTTCGTATTCAACGCCCACCATCCATCGCCGGTAACCCATGTCCAGCCGGGCGCCGGCGGTACGGGTCAGCTGGACCGGGATCTGAGTTTCCGGTCTCGGCAATCCGGCCCGTTGCAACAGCAGCCGCAGGCGGGACTCCTGAATCGATTCGGCGCCGGCGTCGGTAAAGGCCAACAGCTCCAGCAGCTTTCGGCAGTTCCGTGCGCCCGGATGCAGCTTGGTGAATGCCTCCACTTCCGACGCATCCAATTCGGTTGCCCGAAACAGTGAGTCGAGCAGGGCGACCGCCAGCCAACCGCGCCGGCGACGTCCGATATCGAAGGCCGTCCGCACCGGAGTCGTGCACCGCAGACCGTCCACCAGAACGATCTCTTCCTCCGCGATCACATCCCGGCAGACCAGCACATTCGCGGGCGGCCGCGCCCGCCGAGGCACCAGAATCTCGGCCGGAAACCCTTCCATCCACACCGCACCATGCATCGCCGCAGCCGAACACCCAACCAGCACTGCCCCCTCCCCACCCCACTCCAACGC
>NZ_BAAFGR010000124.1:0-24531 GCF_041154655.1 Nocardia sp. JMUB6875 | reverse complement strand
CCGCCGGATCGGGTGTTCGCGAAACAGCTTGCGGTGGGGCGGAATACGGTGATCGCGGCGTATGACCTGCTGGCGTCCGAAGGGCGGATCGAGCGACGGCGGGGGAGCGGTACGAGGGTCTCCGGGAGGGGTGTCGAGACCGCGAGTGACACCACCAGTGCACCGATGTTCTTGAATCTGCTGGAGCCGCGCGCGGATCTGATCTCGCTGGCCTGCGCGGCTCCGGAAGCGCCGCCACCGGTCGTGACCGAGGCGTATGCCGAGATGGTTCCCGTGCTGGCGGCTATGACGGCCGAGATCGGTTATCACCCCGCCGGTTATCCGCCGTTGCGGGCGGCCGTCGCGGAGCGGTATACCCGGCTCGGCGCGCCCACCGGACCCGAACGCATCCTCATCGCCAATGGCGGTCAGCAGGCGTTGTCGCTGCTGGCGCGTGCGTTCGTGCGGCCGGGGGATCGGGTGCTTGTCGAAACGCCCACGTATCCGGGCGCATTGGAGGCATTTCACGAGGAGTCGGCGGTGCTCACCACGCTGCCGATCGGATTCGCGGGCTTCGAAGCCGCGATGCGGACCCGCCGTCCGGTCCTGGCCTACCTGACGCCGACATTCCAAAACCCCACCGGCGCGGTACTTTCCGGCTTGCAGCGCCGCAGGATTGTGGAAGTGGCAGCGGCGCAGGGTATTCCGCTCGTTGCCGACGAGATCACGGCCGATCTGGGGTTTCCCGATGTCCCGGTGCCGCCGCCGCTGGCCGCCGATGCGGACGACATCATCTCCATCGGCTCACTGAGCAAGAACATCTGGGGCGGACTGCGAGTCGGCTGGATTCGGGCTCCCGAGCCGGTGATCGCCCGCCTCACCCGGCTGCGTGCCGTCCACGACCTGGGCGGCAACCTGCCCGCCCAACTGGCCGCGACCACGCTTGTGCCCTGCATCGAATCCACGAGCACCCAACGCGCCGAACGACTTCGAGCGGGCCATGACCTATTGCGCGCGAAACTCGCTGCCACCCTGCCGGAATGGGAGGTGCCGCCGGTCACCGGCGGCCAAACCCTGTGGGTACGACTGCCTTACGGCGACGGCAGCTCCTTCGCCCAGGCCGCGCTGCGCCACGGCATCGCGATCCTCGCGGGCAATGGCCTCGATCCCACCGGCGGCAGCGAGGACCGCATCCGCCTGCACTTCCGCCATCCGGACCCGGTGCTGGAGGCGGCGGCCGACCGGCTCGCGTCCGCGTGGCGGGCCTATCGCCCGCCCGCGCGCCGCCTCACCGTGCCGCCGCCGCTCGCGATCTAGCTCAGAACGTGACCCGCTGATCCTCGGCCAGGAACAGCTTGTCGCCTTCCTTCACGCCGAAGGTCACGTAGAACTCGGCCTGATTCCGCACCGTCTGATTGGCGCGGAATTCGTCGGGCGAGTGGCTGTCGTTGGCGATCAGGTTCTCGGTGTACTGCGGGGTCTGCTTGGAACGCCAATTGCGGCCCCAGGATTCGAGCATGTCCTTGTAGGACGGGTTCTCGACCCCGGCGCGCTTCTGGCTGATGCGGAAGGCGGCGAAGGCCATCTGCAGCCCGCGATTGTCGGCGACGTTCTCGCTCAGCGTGAGAGTGCCGTCGACATGGTGGGCCGGATCCAGCCCCGCCGGGACCAGGCCGTCGTACTGGGCGGCGAGCCGCTTGGTGCGCTCGTCGAACTTGGCCCGGTCCTCGGCGGTCCACCAGTCCTTCAGATTGCCGTCGGCATCGTATTTGGAGCCCTGATCGTCGAAGCCGTGCCCGATCTCGTGCCCGATGACCGCGCCGCCCGCGCCATAGTTGACGGCCGGCTCGGCATTGGTGTCGAAGAACGGCGGCTGCAAAAACGCTGCGGGGAAGACGATTTCGTTATTGACCGGCGTGTAGTAGGCGTTCACCGTCTGCGGCGTCATGCCCCATTCGGTCTTGTCGACCGGCTTGTCCAGCTTGTCGAACATCTTCTTCGCACCGAAGATATTGGCGGCGCGCAGGGATTGGATGAGCTGCCCGCGGGTGATCTTCAGCCCGCTGTAGTCCTCCCACTTGTCCGGGTAGCCGATCTTCACGCCCATTTTGCCGAGCTTCACCAGTGCGGCGTCCCGGGTGGGCTGCGACATCCAGGTCGAATTGGTGAAATTGTCCTTGTAGGCCGCGATGAAGTCGGCGACCATGTCCAGCGCCCGCTGCTTGGCCTCGGGCGGGAAATGCTTTGCCACGTACAGCTTTCCGAGCTGCTCGCCGACCGTGTCGTCGACCGTGGAGATCGCGGACTTCCAGCGCTCCGGCCGCTGCTTCAGCCCGCTCATGACGGTTCCGAAGAATTCGAAGTTGGCCTCGGAGATGGCCTTCGGCAGGAAGCGCGCGTACTCCCGCAGAACCGACAGCTTCAGATAGTCCCGCCACACCGCGATATCCACGTCGTGCCACAGCTGAGCGGCCGCGGTGATGTACGACGGCTCGGCCACGATCAGCGTCCCGAACAGGCTCTTGGGCCGATCGGTATTGCCGGAAAGCCAAGGATCCCAATCGAATTGCGGACCCAGCGCCACCATGTCGTTCCACGACATCTTGTTGTAGGTGGCCTCGGTGTTGTGCAGCTTGATCTTGTCCCAGAATCCGGCGGCGATCTTCGTCTCCAGATCCAGCACCCGCCCCGCCATGGCGACCGGGTCCGGAAAACCCGCGCCGGCGGCGATCTTCTCCAGGAACGTCTTGTATCCGGCCAGCTTGTCGGCGTATTCGGGCTTGCGGTAGTACTGCTCGCTCAACCCGATGCCGGACTGCCCGACCGAGGCGATGTGCGCACCGGAGTTCTTGCGATCCACCGAGACGCCGAGCCCGATCAGCCCGCCGATCGGCAGCTGAGCCATCACCTTGGCCAGTTCCGGCTTGCCCGCGGCCTTGTCGATATCGGCGAACATCTCGTTCAGCGGCGTGATGCCCAGCTTCTCGATGGTGTCCAGATCCAGCCGCGCGTCGTAGAGATCGCGGATCTGCTGTTCGGCGGTGCCGTCCTTGGGATCCTTGATGCCCTCGATGATCTCCTTGAGCTGCTGCAGCACCCGGTCGCCGACCTCGTCGAAGGTCCCGAACGACACCTTGTCCGCGGGCAGCGAATAGTCCTGCAGCCATTTGCCGTTGACGTATCGGTAGAGGTCGTCCTGCGGGCGCACCGCCGCATCCGACCCGGACATGTCCGGCCCGGCGAGCTGCGTCGAGGCGACCGTGTTCTTCGAATCGTGCCCGCACGCCGCCAGCGTGGCGACGGCCGGCGCGAGGCCCAGCGCGATCAGAAAACGGCGACGGTCCAGACCGGCCGGACGATCCGACGAACTCACAGGCACTACCTCTCCCCGAAGCTGCGATACCGACGCGAGGCTACCGGGGATGGCAGCCTCGCGCGGGATGTCGCGATCCCCCGGAGGGGTTCGGAGAGCGCTCAGAGCGTGACGCGCTGCTCCGGCGGCAGGTATTCCTTGTCGCCTTCCTTCACGTCATAGGTGGCGTAGAACTCGCCGAGGTTCTTCACCACCTGGTCGCACCGGAATTCCGCGGGCGAATGCGGATCATTGGCCAGCTGATTCTCCAGCGCCTCGTTTGTCATCTTGGTCCGCCAGGTGCGGCCCCAGGACTCGAACATCGGCTTGTAATCGGGAGTGTCCCGCCCGTTGCGCTTCTCGACCATGCGATAGGCGGCGAGGGAAATCTCCAGCCCGCGCAGATCCGCCAGGTTCTCACCTACGGTGAGTTCGCCGTTCACGTGCTGATCCGCGGGCAGCCCCTCCGGCACCAGCGCGTTGTACTGGTCGATGAGCTGCTGCGTCTTGGCCTGGAACGCCGCCTTGTCCTCGGGCGTCCACCAGTCCTTCAGGTTGCCGTCCCCGTCGTACTTGGAACCCTGATCGTCGAACCCGTGCCCGATCTCGTGGCCGATGACCGCGCCGCCCGCGCCGTAGTTCACGGCGGGTTCGGCATCCGGGTCGAAGAACGGCGGCTGCAGGAACGCGGCGGGGAACACGATCTCGTTGCCGCTGGGGTTGTAGTAGGCGTTGACGGTCTGCGGCGGCATGCCCCACTCGGACTTGTCCACAGGCGTCCCCAGTCGGTCGAACATCCGCTTCGCCTCGAAAGTGTCGGAGGCGCGCAGGGATTCGATCAGCTTGCCGCGGGTGACGGTGAGCTTGGAGTAGTCCTCCCACTTGTTCGGGTAGCCGATCTTGGCGTCGATCTTCTCCAGCTTGGCGATGGCCGCCTCGCGCGTGGGCGGCGACATCCACGTCGAATTCTTGAAGTTCTCCCGGTACGCGGCGCGCAGATCGTCCACCATCTCCAGCGCCCGCTTCTTGGCCTCGGGCGGGAAATGCTTGTCCACGTACAGCTTTCCGAGCGCCTCGCCGACGGTGCCGTTCACCGTGGACACCGCGGCCTTCCACAGCTCCGGCCGCTCCTTGAGCCCCGACATCTCCTTGCCGAAGAAGTCGAAGTTGGGATCGGCGATGGCCTTGGGCAGATACGTCGCGAAGGCGCGCACCAGGCCCAGCTTCAAATACTCACGCCAGGCGGCGATATCGACGTCCGCCCACAGCTGCGCGGCGCCGGTGATGAACGACGGCTCACCCACATCGATCTTGTCGAAGAGGCTCTTCGGCCGGTCGGTGGTGCCGGAAAGCCAAGGATCCCAATCGAATTGCGGACCCAGCGCGGTAAGCTCCGCCCACGTCTTCAGGTTGTAGGTGGCATCGGTGTCGCGCAGTTTGACGTTGTCCCAATGGAATCCGGCGATGCGCGCCTCCAGGTCGACGACCCGGTTGGCCAGCGCGGTCGGGTCCGCGAACCCGGCCCCGGCGGCGATGCGCTGCATGTAGGTGCGGTACGCGGCGAGCTTGTCGGCGTATTTGGGATCGCTGTAGTACTGCTGATCCAGCCCGAGCCCCGCCTGCGAGACCGAGGGCAGATAGGCATTGGAGTCCTTGGGATCGGGACCCACGCCGATGCCGATCAGCCCCACGCCTGGCAGCCCGCCCATCACCTTCGCGAGGTCGGCCTTGGACCCGGCCTTGTCGATCTGATCGAAGAGATCCTGCAGCGGCGTCAAGCCGAGCTTCTCGATCTCCTCCTTGTCCATCCGCCCGTCGTAGATATCGCGGATCTTCTGCTCGTTCGAGCCGGACTTGGGGTTGTGAATCCCCTCGATGATCTCCTTGAGCTGCTGCTCCACCCGCTCCTGCACCTCGTCGAAGGTGCCGAAGGACACCTTGTCCGGCGGCAGCTGATACTCCTTCAGCCACTTCCCGTTGACGAACCGGTACAGATCGTCCTGCGGCCGGATCGCCGGATCCGACCCGGACATGTCCGGACCGATCAGCGTCTTGGAGGCATTGGCCGTATCGGACTTCGTGGAACAGGCGGGCAGCACGGCTGCCACGGGCACCAGGCCCAGAGCGACTAGGAACTTGCGGCGGTCGAGAGCAGGACGCTCGGACGTCAACGCGAATCTCCTCTACCGGATGATCGGGATAGCTCGTACGTTGCTCGCGCCGACGCTAACGGACCTCGCTGAGGAACACCTGAATCCACGCCCGCAGGTTTGTCCGGATACCCCGATTTGGGTCCGACCTGGGACTTCGTTACTATGGACCGGTTGCCTGCGGGAGCTATGCCCGCACTTCGGCCGCGAACCCACAGTGGTTGATCTCCAGCTTGGTGTGAAACCGCTGGCAGGCGTGCGTTTGAAGGGCAACTGACCATGCCCGTCGGGTCGGCAATCCGGCGTGCATTTCGTCCAGGTCTAGGAGGAGCTGAAGTGATTCAGCAGGAGTCGCGACTGCGCGTCGCCGACAACACGGGTGCGAAGGAAATCCTCTGCATCCGCGTTCTCGGTGGTTCGTCGCGTCGCTATGCCGGCATCGGCGACATCATCGTCGCCACTGTCAAGGACGCCATCCCCGGTGGCAACGTCAAGAAGGGCGAGGTCGTCAAGGCCGTCGTCGTGCGCACCGTCAAGGAGCGTCGTCGCCCGGATGGCTCGTACATCAAGTTCGACGAGAACGCCGCGGTGCTGATCAAGGCGGACAACGATCCGCGTGGCACCCGCATCTTCGGCCCGGTCGGCCGTGAGCTGCGTGAGAAGCGTTTCATGAAGATCGTCTCGCTCGCCCCGGAGGTGCTCTAACTATGAAGGTGCACAAGGGCGACACGGTCATCGTCATCTCGGGCAAGGACAAGGGCGCCAAGGGCAAGGTCATCCAGGCCTACCCGGCGACCGGCAAGGTCCTGGTCGAGGGCGTGAACCGCATCAAGAAGCACGTCGCGAACTCCGCGAACCAGCGTGGCGCCAGCTCGGGCGGCATCGTCACCCAGGAAGCGCCGATCCAGGCCTCCAACGTGATGGTCGTCGACTCCGACGGCAAGCCGACCCGCGTGGGCTACCGCACCGATGAGAACGGCAAGCGGGTCCGCATCTCCCGTCGCAACGGGAAGGACATCTGAGATGACTTCTACTGAGAACAAGGTGCAGCCGCGCCTGAAGCAGCGCTACCGCGACGAGATCAAGCCGGCGCTGAACAACGAGTTCAACTACGCCAACGTGATGCAGATCCCGGGCGTCGTGAAGGTCGTCGTGAACATGGGTGTCGGCGACGCCGCCCGTGACGCGAAGCTGATCAACGGTGCGGTCGCCGACCTCACCCTGATCACCGGCCAGAAGCCCGAGATCCGTAAGGCCACCAAGTCCATCGCGCAGTTCAAGCTGCGTGAGGGCATGCCGATCGGCGCGAAGGTCACCCTGCGCGGCGACCGCATGTGGGAGTTCCTGGATCGCCTGATCTCCATCGCGCTGCCGCGTATCCGCGACTTCCGCGGTCTGTCGCCGAAGCAGTTCGACGGCCACGGCAACTACACCTTCGGTCTCTCGGAGCAGTCGATGTTCCACGAGATCGACGTGGACAAGATCGACCGTCCGCGTGGTATGGACATCACCGTGGTGACCACCGCGACCAACAACGAAGAAGGCCGCGCGCTGCTCAAGCACCTCGGCTTCCCGTTCAAGGAGAACTGATCCATGGCTAAGAAGGCTCTGATCAACAAGGCCAACGCCAAGCCGAAGTTCGCGGTGCGCGCCTACACCCGCTGCCAGCGCTGCGGCCGTCCGCACGCCGTCTACCGCAAGTTCGGCCTGTGCCGCGTGTGCCTGCGCGAAATGGCCCACCGCGGCGAGCTCCCGGGCGTCCACAAGTCGTCCTGGTGACTTACCGGTCCTCGTGACCGCGTAATACCAAACCCGAAGGCCCTCACCGAGATCCGTTCCGGTGGGGGCCTTCGGTGTTCGCGCGTTGCCGTAATCGATCCGTCAGCTACCGCCGGAGTGATGGCCGCCGAAGCCGCCGCGCACCACACGGCCGCCGGTCGCGGGGACGCCGCTGTCAAGGATGCGCCCGGTGGTAGGGCGCACGAAGGTCCCCAGAGCCAAGCCGACGACCGCGCCGACGGCCGGATAGATCAACGACGGGGAATGGTGCAGCCAGAAACGTGAATACGTGTCGTCATCGGTATCGCACAGCTCGTCATCCACCCGCACGTTCGTCTCCGGATCGACGCAGACCGCCACGTCAGTCGGATCGGCGTCGCCATCCGTGGTGGTCGGGGCAGTGGTGGTCGGTGCGGCAGTGGTGGTCCTGGCTGGTGGAGTGGTAGGCGCGGGTCGCTGGCTCGTGACGGGAAGAGAAGCCGGAGAAGGGGCCGCACGGTCCGATGGGGGAGCGACGCACCCGCTGGATACGAGTGCGGCCGCCACTGTCGCCGGTAGCAGATATGACACTCTGAGCGAACGTTTGCGTGGTCTATACGACTGTGTCACGGCGATTTCGGCCATGCTCGGTGTTCCCCTCCCCTTCGTATGGGGGATCCTAAGGCCCCCAACAACTCCCGACTAGTCGGACTTCGGCGTTCGTTATTTGATCTGCATCCAGAGCCACCAGCCGAGGTAAAGATCGTCGAAGGAGCCGCCGGAGGCTTCGGCCAGCAGGACTTGCTTGTCGAGTTCGAGGCCTTGGTAGGTGGCCAGGGCGTACGGGGTGGAAGGGTTGCTGGGGCGGAGCAATGCCATTGAGCCGCCGGGGGTTTCGCGCTCGCGGACGCGGGTCCAGTGGGTGTCGACGTAGCGCTTCAGGTCCGCGGGGTTGGCGAATTCGGTGAACCAGGTCGAGACGTCGTGGTCGTCGAGGCAGGTGATTTGACGGACCGGGATCGGATCGCCAGGGGACACCTGAATGGAAGCCACAGGCGAACAACGCACACCCGCAAGGCCTTTGGCGTCGGGCTGCTGAGGGATCACCGTGTAGAACGACGATGCGATGTAGTTGTGATCGCCCCACGACGGGGGCTGCGCGATGGGCCTGCGATGCAGGTCGCGCTGGTATTTCCAGTAGAAGCCGCCGATAGCGCAGAGGCTGACCGCGAGCGCCACGGTCAGCAGCGTGGACACAATCAGGACTGTCAGGCCGCGTGAGGACTTCCGGGGCGGTTGCGGGGGCGGTGGCCAGTACTCCGGCGGTCGGGTCATGCTGGCGGGATGCGCTCGGACCAGCGGATGATCATCGAACGGACACTAGCGATCTCGGGAAGTTCGCGGCAACACCGACCGATGCCCGTCGATGAACAGCTGGCCGGAGGGGCTGAGCACCGCGGCAATTCGTCGGAGGGCCCGGGCACCGGCCTCCGGATGACGGCCGTCGAGCGCACCGACCCGGACGGCGAAGACGAGGTCGAACGGCGGCTCGCCGGGTTGCAGGATGAAGTTCTCGATGGCGGCCTGGCGCAGGCTCATGCGGCCGGATGCGATTTCGGCGGCGGAATTCGCCGCTGCTTGCGCGATGGCCTTCGCCGATCGGTCGATGGCGAGGATATGGCCGGTGGTGAGGCGCGCCGCTATCGCGCGCGCGGCCGCGCCCGGGCCGCAACCGATTTCGAGCACTCGCAGCTGCGGTTCGATCGGGAGGACGTCCACGATCGCTGCCAAACGCGGGGACAGGCCGACTGCCATGGACGCCAGCCTATCTCGATTGGTCGTGGCCGCGTGGGCACGCTACCGTGACCAATCGTCCGAAATGGGTGGTTACGGGGAGGGTTCCGGATGCGTTGGGCGATTGCGGTTTCGGCGTTGCTGGTGGCGTTGTTCACCAGCGGGTGTGGGCTGATCGGGGGTGGTTCCGATGCCGTGCAGGCGGGGGATTGCCTGAAGAAGTCCGGGGAGGACGGGTTCGACAAGGTGTCGTGTTCCGGATCGGATGCCGGGTTCGTGGTGCTGGATCGGGCCGGGAGCGGCAAGGCGCACGAGCGGTGCGTGGACGTCGCGGGGACCGAATACGTGTACACCGACAAGGGCAAGGGCTCGATTTGCGTGGGCGTCAAGGGTGCGGACCCGGCGCGCGCCGCGAATGCCGCCCAGAAGGGCGACTGCCTGACCGATACCGCGGGCAATAATCCGCAGAAGACGACCTGCACCGACCCCGCCGCGGTCTACCGCGTCCTCGACCGCCTCGACACCACCGAATTCATGCCCGACGCGGCGTGCAAGAAGGTCGCGGGCACCCAAACCACCTACAGCTACATCCTGAAGGCCAAGAAGGGCATCGGATCCTTCGGCACCGGCGTCGTATTCTGCCTGATCGCAAAGGATTCCGACGCCACCCGCACCATCGACAACGCCAAGGTCGGTGACTGCCTGAAGAAGACCGGCGCCAACGACGTCGAGATCACCGCCTGCTCGAGCCCCGACGCCGACTACAGGATCCTCAGCTCCCAACTCGACAAATCCCTGTGCGACAAGGTCTCCGGCACCATCGCCACCTACACCTACCAGCGCCCAGGCGGTCTAGCCTTCCCCGACGTCTACTGCCTCGGCTCCGCCCACTAGGAGCAGGCGTCGAGGGCGGCGTCTCGGGCGGTGTAGTAGCGGTCTTGGGCGGAGAAGAAGTCGTCTTTGGTGCCGGTTCCTTGGGAGAGGTTGGTCATTTCGGTGCCGAATGATGTTGCGGCTTGGGAGAATTCGGTGAGGGTGGAGGTGAAGGCGGCGGGGTTGGGGTATTTGGCGAGGGTGTCGGAGACATCGGAGCCGACGGTGTTCAGAGCGGTCGCGGCATCGACGAGGGCGGTGCGGGTGGCGTCGTGGTCGGCGTCGTCATCGATGCGCTTCTTCACGGTGTCGAGTTTGAATTTGGCGTCGAGGGCGCCGGTCAGGAAGATTCCGCAGACGGCGCCCTTGTTGCTTGCCGCCTGGGCGGAGCTGGCGGCCGCGGAGCTGGAGACGCTGGCGACGGAGGAGCGGTAGGAGGTGACGTCGGCCTCGTTGGCCACGCCCTGCCCGTCGATCGTGGTGGTGCAGGCCACCGCCGTGAGACCGGTGGTCACGGCCGAGATGGCGAGAATCGTTCCGATGACACGTTTCACAGCTCCTCCTCGGCCCCCCGATTTGGTCGCTGATCTGCAGTTGTCTACACTAGACCGGTTGCTCGGGCACAGCTGTGTCCGCACGCGTCTCTCGCGTGTGGCGGTTGTCCGGGCGCAAGTGCTCAATCCGGTCGGGCAACCCCGGCTGGACCGCCCCTATTTGTCGTAGGCCCACGACCGCCCTTTGACGGTGCTGAATGGGAACCGCGGCGAGAGAGGTAACGGTCGAACATGACCATGACTGATCCCATCGCAGACTTCTTGACCCGTCTGCGCAACGCCAACTCGGCGTACCACGATCAGGTGAAGGCTCCGCACTCGAAGCTCAAGGTGAACATCGCCGAGATCCTCAAGCGCGAGGGCTACATCGCCGACTACCGCGTCGAAGACGCCACCGTCGGCAAGAACCTGATCGTCGACCTGAAGTACGGCCCCTCCCGTGAGCGCTCCCTGCAGGGTGTGCGCCGCGTGTCGAAGCCGGGTCTGCGGGTTTACGCGAAGTCCACCAACCTGCCCAAGGTGCTCGGCGGCCTCGGCGTGGCGATTATCTCCACGTCTTCCGGTCTGCTCACTGACCGTCAGGCCAAGCAGCAGGGCGTGGGCGGCGAAGTCCTCGCCTACGTCTGGTAAGGGAGGTAGGAACAATGTCGCGTATCGGTAAGAAGCCGATCCCGGTTCCCGCCGGCGTCGAGGTGACCATCGACGGCCAGAACGTGACGGTCAAGGGTTCCAAGGGCACCCTGTCCCACGTTGTCGCCGAGCCGATCACCGTCACCCGCGCGGAGTCCGGTGAGCTCGAGGTCGTTCGTCCGAACGACGAGCGTCAGAACCGCTCGCTGCACGGCCTGACCCGCACCCTGATCAGCAACATGATCGAGGGTGTCACCAAGGGTTACGAGAAGAAGATGGAAATCTTCGGCGTCGGTTACCGCGTGCAGGCCAAGGGCTCGAACCTCGAGTTCGCCCTGGGCTACAGCCACCCGGTTCCGGTCGACGCCCCCGAGGGCATCACCTTCGCGGTGGAGTCCCCGACCAAGTTCTCGGTGTCCGGCATCGACAAGCAGAAGGTCGGCCAGATCGCCGCGGTGATCCACGGCCTGCGTAAGCCCGACCCGTACAAGGGCAAGGGCATCCGCTACGCCGGCGAGGTCGTTCGCCGCAAGGTCGGAAAGACGGGTAAGTAAGCCATGGCACAAACCGAAAAGCAGAAGGCCGCTCGCAAGCCGATCGGCACCGACGCCTCGACCGCGCGCCGCCTGTCGAAGACGCGTCGTCACTTCCGTCTGCGCAAGAAGATCGCAGGCACCACCGAGCGTCCGCGCCTGGTGGTCAACCGCTCCTCGCGCCACATCCACGCTCAGCTGATCGACGACACCGTCGGCAAGACCATTGCCGCCGCGTCGACCATCGAGGCCGATGTGCGTGCCGTCGAGGGCGACAAGTCCGCCAAGGGCGCCAAGGTCGGCGAGCTCATCGCCGCCCGCGCCAAGGCTGCCGGCGTCGAGGCGGTCGTGTTCGACCGTGGTGGTCACGACTACCACGGCCGTATCGCGGCGCTCGCCGATGCCGCCCGTGAAGGTGGGCTGAAGTTCTGATGATCAACTCTGCGAACGAAGGGAACGTCTGATGCCGGGACGTCAGCGGCGCGACGGCGGAAACAACGGTCCCGCCGGACAGAATGGTGGCAACAACGACCGCGATCAGCGTGGTGGCGGCCGTGGCCGTCGCGACGACAATCGTCGGGACAACGCCGCCGAGAAGAACCAGCTCGAGCGCGTCGTCGCGATCAACCGCGTCTCCAAGGTCGTGAAGGGTGGTCGTCGCTTCAGCTTCACCGCCCTCGTGATCGTCGGTGACGGCAACGGTCTGGTCGGCGTCGGCTACGGCAAGGCCAAGGAAGTTCCCGCGGCCATCCAGAAGGGTGTCGAAGAGGCTCGCAAGAACTTCTTCCGCGTTCCGATGATCGGCTCCACGGTCACCCACCCGGTTCAGGGTGAGGCCGCGGCCGGTGTCGTCATGCTGCGTCCGGCTTCGCCCGGTACCGGTGTGATCGCCGGTGGCGCCTGCCGTGCCGTGCTCGAATGCGCCGGCATCCATGATGTTCTGGCCAAGTCGCTCGGTAGCGACAACGCCATCAACGTCGTGCACGCCACCGTGGCTGCCCTCAAGCAGCTGCAGCGTCCGGAAGAGGTCGCGGCCCGTCGTGGTCTGCCCCTCGAGGACGTCGCCCCGGCCGGCATGCTGCGTGCGCGCGCGGGACAGGGAGTCTAGATATGGCACAGCTGAAAGTGACCCAGGTCAAGTCCAGCATCGGCGCCAAGGCGAATCAGCGCGAGTCGCTGCGCACCCTCGGGCTGCGCAAGATCCGCCAGTCCGTGACGCGTGAGGACAATGCGCAGAACCGCGGCCTGATCAACGTCGTGCGCCACCTCGTGGAAGTTGAGGAGGTCTAAGCATGACCATCAAGTTGCATCACCTGCGTCCTGCCCCGGGCGCCAAGACCGAGAAGACCCGCGTGGGTCGCGGTGAGGGTTCCAAGGGCAAGACCGCGGGCCGCGGTACCAAGGGTACGAAGGCTCGCAAGAATGTCCCGGTCCGCTTCGAGGGCGGTCAGATGCCGATTCACATGCGTCTGCCCAAGCTCAAGGGCTTCACCAACCCGTTCCGCACCGAGTACCAGGTCGTGAACGTCGGTGACATCGCCCGCGTGTTCCCCGAGGGCGGCACCATCGGCAAGGCCGAGCTCGTCGCCAAGGGTCTCGTTCGCAAGAACGAGCTCGTGAAGGTGCTCGCCGAGGGCGAAATCGCTGTGGCCGTGCAGGTTTCGGCGGACAAGTTCTCCGGCTCCGCCAAGGAGAAGATCGTCGCGGCCGGTGGCACCGCCACCGAGCTGGCCTGACGGTAACCTGAAATAGCAATGGCACCGGGCGAGTCGCGAGCTCGCCCGGTGTCGCTGTTAGAGTTCAAGTGTTGTCTGCCAACACCGTCATGGTTCTCGGCGTAATCATCGCTGAATCCGTGGCCTGACCCATGTCGTTAGCCAGGAGGATCTGTGCTTTCCGCCTTCGTGTCGGCTTTCCGGACCCCGGACTTACGGCGGAAGATTCTCTTCACGCTGGGACTGATCGCGCTCTACCGGCTCGGTGCGTCGCTGCCCTCGCCGGGCGTCAGTTACAAGAACGTTCAAGAGTGCGTCAACATCGTCAACGGCGGTGATTCCGCCGGTATCTACCAGCTCATCAACCTGTTCTCCGGTGGTGCGCTGCTTCAGCTTTCGGTGTTCGCGATCGGCATCATGCCGTACATCACGGCGAGCATCATCATCCAGCTGCTGACCGTCGTCATTCCTCGATTCGAGGAACTGCGCAAGGAAGGCCAAGCGGGTCAGAACAAGATGACCCAGTACACGCGATACCTGTCTATCGCGTTGGCCGTGCTGCAGTCGACCGGCCTGGTCGCGCTGGCTTCCCGTGGACAGCTGCTGCGCGGCTGCCCGAAGGACATCCTCGACGACACCTCGATCTTCGGGATGATCATCATCGTGCTGGTCATGACCTCGGGCGCGGCCCTGGTCATGTGGTTCGGCGAGCAGATCACCGAGCGCGGCATCGGTAACGGCATGTCGCTGTTGATCTTCGCGGGTATCGCCGCCCGTATCCCGGCCGAGGGCAAGCAGATCTACGACAGCCGCGGCTGGATCACCACCGTGCTGGTGGCGGGCGCCGCGCTGGTGGTCATCGTCGGCGTCATCTTCGTCGAGCAGGGTCAGCGCCGGATTCCGGTGCAGTACGCCAAGCGTGTGGTCGGCCGCAAGATGTACGGCGGGTCCTCGACGTATCTGCCGTTGAAGGTGAACCAGGCCGGTGTCATCCCGGTCATCTTCGCCTCCTCGCTGCTGTATCTGCCGAACCTGCTGGCGCAGTTGACCCAGAAGAGCTCGGGCAATCCGGCCAAGTGGCAGGAGCTGATCCAGAAGTATCTGGTCAATCCCGGCAATCCGGTCTACGTGTCGATCTACTTCGCGTTGATCGTGTTCTTCACCTACTTCTATGTCGCGATCACCTTCAATCCGGAGGAGCGCGCGGACGAGATGAAGAAGTTCGGCGGCTTCATCCCGGGGTATCGCCCCGGTAAGCCGACCGCGGACTACCTGAACTACGTCCTGAGCCGGATCACCCTCCCCGGCTCCATCTACCTCGGTGCTGTCGCTGTCCTGCCGAACCTGCTCCTCGGGATCGGGTCCTCCGGCGGCGTGACCAACCTGCCGTTCGGTGGTACCGCGGTGCTGATCATTGTGAGCGTCGGCCTCGATACCGTGAAACAGATCGAGAGCCAGTTGATGAACCGAAACTACGAAGGGTTCCTGAAGTGAGACTCGTACTGCTCGGACCGCCCGGTGCCGGTAAAGGCACCCAGGCCGAACTGTTGTCGGAAAAGCTCGGTGTTCCGCACATCTCCACTGGAGCCCTGTTTCGCACGAACATCAGCCAGCAGACCCCGCTGGGCCGTGAGGCGCAGCAGTATCTCGACGCCGGGAACCTGGTTCCCTCCGACGTGACCAACCGCATGGTCGAGGCCCGCATCGCCGAGCCCGACGCCGCCAACGGCTTCATCCTGGACGGCTACCCGCGCACCGTGGATCAGGCCGAGGCGCTGGAGAAGATGCTCAAGGAGTCGGGCAAGGAGCTCGATGCCGTGCTGTCCTTCGTGGTCGACGAGGACGTGGTGGTCGAGCGCATGCTGGCCCGCGGCCGCGGCGACGACACCGAAGAGGTCATCCGCAACCGCATGCGCGTCTACCGCGAGGAGACCGAGCCGCTGCTCGAGCACTACGACGGTTCCGTCGTGTCCGTCGAGGGCGTCGGCGAGATCGAAGAGGTCAACGCGCGTGCGCTGAAGGCCCTGGGCCGTTAATGGTCTTCGGCCGCAAGAGCAAGCGGGTGGTGCCCTTCCGCACCGCCGGTGAACTGGACGCCATGGCGGCGGCCGGCGCTATCGTCGGTCGCGCACTGGTGGCGGTGCGCGCCGCCGCCAAACCCGGGGTCTCGACCCTGGAGCTGGACGAGGTGGCCGAGGCGGTCATCCGCGAGGCCGGCGCGATCCCGTCGTTCAAGGGCTATCACGGGTTCCCGGGCTCCATCTGCTCGTCGGTGAACGACCGTGTGGTGCACGGCATTCCGTCCAAGGACGACGTCCTGGTCGAGGGCGACCTGGTCTCCATCGACTGCGGTGCCATCCTCGACGGCTGGCACGGCGACTCGGCGTGGACCTTCGGCGTCGGCACCATCATCGAGGCCGACCGCCTGCTCTCCGAGGCGACCAAGCTCTCCATGGAGGCCGGCATCGCCGCCATGCTCCCCGGCAACCGGCTCTCGGACGTGTCCCACGCCATCGAGCAGGGCACCTACGCCGCCGAGAAGGAGCACGGCCGCAAGTACGGCATCGTCTCCGGCTACGGCGGCCACGCCATCGGCCGCGAAATGCACATGGACCCCTTCCTCCCCAACGAGGGCGCCCCCGGCAAGGGCCCCGAACTGCGCGTCGGTTCGGTCCTCGCCATCGAGCCCATGCTCACCCTCGGCACCACGGAAACCCATGAGCTGGACGACCATTGGACCGTAGTCACCGACGACGGCTCCCGCGCCGCCCACTGGGAACACACGGTAGCCGTAACCGAAAACGGCCCCCGCATCCTGACCCTCCGCCCGGAATAACCCCCCGCGCAACACTTCCCGCACCCGCCCCGGCACTGCCGAGGCGGGTGCGGTCGTTTGCGGGTCCCTAGCCATGCGGAAAGGGGATGGCGGGTATGCGGGATTCTCGTTGGTCGCATGCCTGGGGGGGTCCGTAGCGTCGGATTCATGAGTACAGGTGAGAACAAGGAATTGATCCGCGCGGTTTTCGAGCAGATGGCGCAGGGGAATGGGCGGGCGCTGACCGGGGCGATGGCCGAGGATTGTCGGTGGACGTTTCCGGGGAATTGGTCTTGGGCGGGTACGTGGGCTCCGAAAAGTGTTGTGGTGCAGGAGCTTCTGCGGCCGTTGATGGCGCAGTTCGCGGGTGGGTATCGGATGGTGGCGGATCTGATCCTGGCGGACGGCGACCGGGTTGTGGTGCAGGCCCGCGGCTACGGGACGACTGTCGGGGGCGAGCAGTACCACCAGACCTACTGCCTCTTGCTGACACTCTCCGACGGACTGATCACCGAGGTGGTCGAGCACTGCGATACCGCGCTGGTGGAGCGCGTGCTGAAGCCGCTGACCCCCGCAGCCTGAGCCGTCGGAGACCGCATCCCGATCTGTCGGGCGTGGCACCGAGGGCATGGGCCCGGGGGCTGGTTCGATGGGGAAATGGCCGACGACAAGGTTGTTCTCATTACCGGAACGTCCACGGGGATCGGGCTGGCGGTTGCCGCCGCGGCGGTGCGGGCGGGGTACAAGACCGTCGCGACCTTGCGTAATCCGGACAAAGGCGGGCCGGTGCGGGAGACCGGCGCGGATGTGCGGACGCTGGACGTGACCGATCCGGAGTCCATCGCGGGCTGCCTGACGGGCGTGGTCGCCGACTACGGCCGGCTCGACGCCGTGGTCAACAATGCGGGGGTCTCGGTGCTGGGGACCGTCGAGCATCTGCCGATGGCCGATATCCGCCGGGCGATGGAGGTCAACTTCTTCGGCGTGGTCGAGGTGACCAAGGCCGCCATGCCGCACCTGCGCGCCTCGAAGGGGCGCGTGGTGACGGTGACCAGTGTGGGCGGCGCGGTCGGGCAGCCGTTCAACGAGGCGTACTGTGCCGCGAAATTCGCCGTCGAGGGCTTCATGCAGAGCCTGGAGCCGGTGGCCGCCACGGTCGGCGTCGGGGTGAGCGTCATCGAACCGGGCGCGGTCACAACCGAATTCGTCAACAACGCCCGCGTCGACATCCCCGCCACCCTCGCCGCGGTCGGCCCCTACGCCCCCGCGCTGCAGGCCTACATCAACCGCACGCGGGGCGCGTACAGCACCGCCCAGACCGCCGACGAGGTCGCCGAGGTGGTCCTGTCGGCACTGCGCGCCCACCCGGTCGTCTTCCGCTGGCAGACATCCGACTTCGCCCGCTCCTTCGTCGCCGACAGCCTCTCGGATCTCGACGGCTCCATCGTCGCGGGCCTGACCTCGAAATGGGTCCGCTGACAGACCCGTTCAGAACAATCGAATATGCCTGAGCCCCACCGAGACCCGCCGCAGCTGAGTACGCAGCCGCCCGTCGGTGTTCGGGGTCAGGTGGAGTCCGCACGCGGCGGCGATGCGGTCGGCGACCTCCCGTACCGGAATCTCGTCGGTCCGGATGTGCTCGGCGAAATCCGGATGCGCCAACGCGTTCAGGCACTGATCGACCCGCTCGACCGCGAAACTCTCGTGCCGCAACCCGCCCAGCGCCCGCTCGCGCAGCCGCCGCTGGACCGTCTCGGGTCGCGCCATGAGCGCGAAATGCCGCACATCATGCCCCTTTTCGCGCAGCCGCCCGACGGTCTCGGCGAAATAGGCGGGCTCGATCACGGTCATCGGCGCGATCACCGGCCCGTCGTGCTTGCTCAGCACCAGATCGAGCGTCTCGTAGACGCCCTGCCGCCACGCGGGCAGATCTTGGAAGTCCGGCCGCAACTCCCGCGGGATCACCCGATGCAACCCGAACCCGACCTCCTCGGGATCGCACACCACACTCCCCGGCAGCCGCCGATGCAACTCGAACGCGGTCTGCGTCTTCCCACCGCCGAACGGCCCATTGATCCACAGCAGCATGCCAGCCACCCTAACCGCGCACACCGAACCGCAACTCAGCCCTCGAGCAGGATGGTGACCGGTCCGTCGTTGACGAGCTCGACATGCATGTGCGCCCCGAACCGGCCGGTGGCGACGGTCGCCCCGAGTTCGCGCAGGGTGGCGGCGAAGGTGTCGACGAGCGGCTCGGCGACCGGTCCGGGCGCGGCGGCGCTCCACGACGGCCGACGGCCTCTGGCGGTGTCGGCGTAGAGGGTGAACTGGCTGATCACCAGGATCGGCGCGGACAGATCCGCGGCGGAGCGTTCGCCGTCGAGGATGCGCAGCCGGAACAACTTGTCCGCCAGCGATTTCGCGGCTATCTCGGTGTCGGAGTGTGTCACGCCGACCAAGGCCACGAGCCCCTGCGGCGCACCGTGCGCGGCCGGATCGATTCGCCCGACCACCTCGCCCTCCACCGTCACCTGAGCCGATGTCACCCGCTGCACCAGTATTCGCACGGCAACCATCCTCGCAGAGGGCCCCCGAATTTCCTTGCGCGCCATTGTTGGTTCACGAAAGTAGGCTGTGCTGGCACCTAAAGCTGAAAAATCGGGCGGAGCGACAGTAGTAGCGATGGCACCTGACAACAAGAAGCAAGTGTGGGGCACGGACCTGCGGACCCAGATCGACGGGCACACGCTGCAGTTCGAGCCCGAGGCAGCGAAGACCGGGATGAACAAGAGCGCCGACATGATTCAGGCGATGCTCGCGTACAAGAACGCGGTGGGCGCTCTCGGGCTCGACAAGCTTCCTGCGATCGGTTCGGAGCTGGCCGGTAAGAACCTGGCGGAGGGCCTGTCGCGGCGCGGCACCGAGTTGCAGACGATCTTCGACCAGCACATCGACATCCTCACCGGAATGATGGACACGTTCCAGGCGGCGGGCGAGGCCTACCGGTACGCGGACGGCGTTTCGAAGGAGCAGCTGGACAAGGTCGCGGGCACCATCAAGGGCCTCGGTGACATCAAGGTCCCGACGACGGCGTCGAACGAGGGTCTCGGACCCAAGCAAGGCTACCGGCTGGGCATGCTCGACCAGCATCCCGATGACGACTTTCCGGGCAGCTTGAAGGACTGGAAGGAGAAGCACGGCAAGGACGGGAAGTTCCACGACGACGTCTACTGCCCGTGGCGCAACGGCCAGGAGATGCAGTGGGAAGACCTCATCAGGCTGGGCAACTCCATCAACCCCGACCCGTATGTCTGGGGGAGTGAGGACTACAAGACGCTCGCCGACAAGATCAAGACCCGGGTTTCGACCTTCGTCGGCGAGATCGAATCGCTCGGCAACAGCTGGAGGGGCGCCGGCAGCCAGGCGGCGCGCGAGGCGGTCCGCAACTATGCCAAGGACATTCAACCGCTGCTCGATCAGATGGGCACGATGAGCCAGCTGCTGGACTACACCAGCAAATGGATGGCTTGGACCCGGTCGACCATGCCGAAGAAGAAGGAAGACAAGGCGTGCACCGACGACCTCGGTAACTACCGTCGCTACTACGAGCGGGATTACATGCACCCGGGCCAGAACACCCAGGCCTGCATACCGATCATGCCGGCGCCGAAGATGGACGCGCCGAAGCCGCCGGAGAAGCCGAAGGACAAGCCCGAGGACAAGCCCAAGGACAAGCCGGAGGACAAGCCCAAGGACCATCCGCACAACAACGGCGGTGGCGGAAACAACAACAACGGCGGCGGGGCGAATCAGCAGCACCCGAACCAGCAAAAGCACGACAAGACCGATCCGAACAAGAAACACCCGAATCAGCAGCATCCGAACCAGCAGAACCCCAACCAGCAGCATCCGAATCAGCAACACCCGAACCAGCAGAACCCGAACGGCACCAATCCGAACGGCACGAACCCCAACGGCACCAACCCGAACGGGTCCAACCCCAACCAGGGCAACCCGAATACCGGTCAGCGCCAAGGCTCGTCGGGCGGGTCGGACATGTCGCAGCTCACCAGCGCGCTGAGCACCCTGATGAGCGGTGCGTCGACGCTGGCACAGCAGCTGCCGACGCTCCTGCAACAGCTGCAATCGCTCCAGTCGACCGACCTGTCGGCGTTGGCGACTGCCCTGGGCGTGCCCGAGGACAAGCTGACGACCGCCTTCACCGCGATCGAGAAGGATCCGACGAAGCTGGCTCAGCTGGGCCAGCTGCTCGGTGTCACCGCGGGCACGGATGTTCCGCAACCGGTCGACCCCGTCGTGCAGGCGCGCTCGGAGACCGTTCCGGTCGACGGCGCGGTCCGGGCCGGACAGGCCCCGGGCACTCCCGGATTCACCAATCTGTTCCGGACCGGGCTGGGAGCGGAAATCGCACCGCCACCGGGAACACCGCTGGGGGCGCCGGAGGGCGCCATGGTGGCCACCGCGTCATCCGGCGCGGAACCCGTTGCCGCGCCGGTGGATTTCGTACGCACCCTGGAGCACGGGATCGAGCAGGCGCTGGGGGTGCCCGAGGCGACGGTACCGGTCACCGAGGCGACGATGCCCAGGGTTGAGGGGACCGCAACCAGGGCCGGGGCGGCAGGGTCGGTGGCCGAGCAGTGATCTGGGAGCTCACCGATGACGAGTTCAAGCTGCTGTGCGACCGCTACCTGGACGGATGGATGCCGGTGCCGTTGGCGTACACCAGCCGCACCGAGCTCTACGACGACTATCGGCGGGAACTCGCGGCCCTGGAACCGCAACTGCGAGAGCGCATCGGCGAGGGCCTGAGCGCGGCCTTCGAGGTGGTGCGGGATCCGGAGGTCTTCGTGATCTCGTCGACCTGGTGCGACAGCGATGTCGATAATCCGGACAAACGCATTCGGGTGCACGGTGCGCAGCGTGGCCACCGGGCCGTCATGATCACCATGACACCGGGCGAAACCGTCTACCACAGCCGGGGTTTCACGGTGACCGAGTGCGAGCCTTCGGAGCTGCCCGGGCTCATCGGCGCCCAGTTGCCGACCGCGGAGGCGGCGACGGGACCCTCGGTGCCCATTGTGGTGGAGCCGGAGGAACGGGATCCGTACGAGGTCCGCCAGTCGTTCGCGTTCGATTCCTTCGACGATTCGAACGACGCTCTGAGCCTGGCCTTCTGGAATCGGCGTGCCGACTGGACCGGGTTCGTCCGGGTGCTGCAGGGCCGGTCGATCTATGGCCCGCGCGGTGTCCTGGAGACGACCGTGCTGTGGCGTGACCTGCCCGGCGACGGTCGCTATGTGATCGATATGGACGAGCCCGAGATGCGAGCGGTGGGCGCAAGCTCACAACAGCTGGTGGACCGCATCGCGGGCCGCGTGGCACGGGTGCTCGAGCACATGGAGGCGCGCGGGGAGGAGCGGGTGTGACGGATCGGGCGGAGCGTGGTCTCCGCCCGAATCGGCACTCTCCGTTAATTTTCCGGCAACTAACCGGTTGCCGACACATGACAGGGTCAAATCCCATGAGCGGGCGGTTGGAAGCCTATGAGGACCTGTTGACCACGGCGGCCGGTAAGACGGACAAGGTGCGCGACGGGGTCGAAAAGGTGGTGAGCACACTGGTTTCCGCGGCCGAGGGGCGCGGCGAGCCGTGGGGGAACGACACGCTCGGCGGGAATTTCGCCAATGGTGATCAGGGTTATCTCGCCAGTAAGAAGAACATTCTCGAGGGTGCGGGCAATATGGCCGGCACCTTCGGCAACTTCTCGGACGGTCAGCGCAAGGCCGCCGAGGAGCTGAAGAAGATGGATCACGGTAACGGCGAAGGGTTCGAGTGAACCGATCATGGTGAACGAAAGGGCCCGGGCCGATTTCGCGGATATCCTCGATGATTTCCGTGATCAGATGCGCACCATCACCCAGCTGCAGCAGCAGCGTGCGGCGCTGACGGCGTCGGCGAGCGTGCGGGGTAAACGGGTGACCGTCACCGTGAATGCCGACGGCACGCTGATCGAGACCAAATTCGGTTCGGGCATCGAGGATCTCGACTATCCGGAGATCGCCAAGGCGGTGACCGAGGCCGCGCAGCAGGCGTGTGCGGAGGTCGCCCGGCGCGGCCAGGAGGTCATGGCCCCGGTGTCGCAGAACCGGAATCGGTTGCCGAAGCTGAGCGAGCTGGTGCCCGACATGCCGGACCTGGCCGAGGAATTGCGGATTCCCGAACCGCCCGTGGTGTCGACCGCGCCGCCGAAGTCGCCGGAACGCCGTGCCGCGGAGCAGGATTCGGCGGAGCCGCGGCAAAAGCGCGGCGGGGCCACCGATTCCGGATGGTGATACCGGCTTCGCGGCTGGGATAGCCGCGCATGACACTGCACCTGCCTTCGGAACTCGAATGGCTCGGCTACCTCGTGGGCGTGGAATGGCCCGAGGGCGACGAGGACCAGATGTGGGCGCTGGCCGAGGATTGGCGCACCGCCGCCGCCGGTCTGCGCGACCAGATCTCGGCCATCACCGATGCCAAGTCCGCGACCCTCGCCGCCTATGTCAACGGCGATGGCCGCGACGAGATGGCGAAGCTGTTCGACAAGCTGGCCGCCCCGGCCAGCGGCGACGGCAGTGGCGGCTCGATTCTGGATCTGGCGCAACACTTCCAGCAGCTCGGTGATTCGATCGAGGAGACCGGCACCGAGATCCAGTACACGAAGCTGATGTTCTACTCGTCGATCGCCATGGCGGCCGCCGAGATCATCATCGCGTGGGCGTGGCCGCCGACCGCTCCGGCGGTGGAGGCGGTGATCGTCGCCATGACGCGCATCGCGGTGCGGATCATCGGGCGGGAGGCGCTCGAACGCATCCTCACCATCGCGGCCCGGATGGGCATCACGGCGGTCGTGAAGTTCGCGCTGAAGCACATGGTGATGAACACCGTGCTCGGCACCATGCAGGACTACGCGATTCAGCAGTATCAGGTCGATACCGGGCACCGGAAGTCCGTCAACTGGACGCAGGTCGGGGTCACCGCCATCAGCTCCGGTGTCGGCGGCGCGGTGGCGGGACCGGTCGGCGGCGCGCTCGGCAACGCGCTCGGCCGGCGTGGGGTGAACCGCTATCTGACCGGGCTGGTCACCGGTACGACGGCCGGATTGGTCGGTGGCGGTGCGGGTTTCGTCGGCGCGACCGGCGCTCAGTTCGGCTTCGACGTGGCGCAGCACGGCTGGGACAAGGCCGTCGACAACCTGAAGCACACCCAGTTCGACCCGCGCATGCTCACCGGCGGCATGTTCCAGGGCGGGCTCTCGGGTGTGAATCACACGGCGGCACACACCGCCTGGGAGCCGTACGTCACCCGCAAGACGGCGGGCATCAACACCGGCGACCTGACACTGGTCGGGTCGCGCCCGGATACCGGCGTCAACGGAGTCGGCGGCACCCACGACCCGGGCACCAACGGCGCCAACGGTTCTGGCGGCGACGCCAACCACCTCCACCCGGCCTCCAGCACGAACCCGACCACCGACACCGGCGCGCGCCCAGTCGGCGACGGCAGCACCGCCCGCCCGGAAACCAACGGACACCCCGGCGGAATCACCACCGAAACCCGCACTTCCGACCGCGCCACACCCACCGACCAAACCGCCGCCACCCAATCCGGCACCCCGGCAACCACATCCGGCCCGGCACCACAGACCCACGTCGACACCAACGGCGCCAGCGCGACACCGACCCATGCACAAGCGGGCGCTCCCGAAACCACGGCCCCGGTACAAACGGGCGTCCAGGGCGGCTCCCGCGACATCGCCTCCACCGCACCGGCTTCCAGTGCCGCCACCGGACCCACGTCCTCGACCTCCGGCGGGTCATCCACCCCCGGTGGCACCTCGAGCACCGCGGGTGGGCCCTCGACTTCGGGTGGAACTTCGAGCACCGGTGCTGGCTCGTCGGCCGGTGGCCCGTCGAGCGCAGGCGGTAGCCCGTCGGCTACCACGGGTGGGCCCTCGACCAGCGCCGGCAACGTTTCCCCCGCGGCTTCCACCGCCGGTACCCCGACCGCTTCGGACGCCTCCGCCCGCGCGGGAGCCCCCGGGGGAGCGGCAGACCCGTCCGCGGCACGCACAGGCACTCCGGGAGCAGCAACCGCGAGTGGCCCGGGCGCGACGGCCGCCGCCTCCGGAGCGACCGCCTCACCGTCCTCGACCTCCGGCGTCGCGGCGTCCTCCGGCGGAAGCCCGGCACCGGGCTCGGCCACAGCCGCCGGCTCCACCCCCCAACACGGAACCAGCACAACGCAATCCGCCACAGCGACACCGGAGCATCGGACGACACCCCCGCGCGCCGGCGAGGCCGCGCCCGCCCCGAAGC
>NZ_BAAFGR010000123.1:0-24543 GCF_041154655.1 Nocardia sp. JMUB6875 | reverse complement strand
GTATCGGACGCCGCGGCCCACCCGGGTTCGCCGCACCGTTCTCTTCTCTCGCTCCGGCCTAGTACCGCGACCCGCGCCGATCCTGCTGTGGTCGGCCGTGCCCAGCGCACAACGGGTTTCGCCGCGTCCCGGTCCGGAGTGCTTCCCTCCCTCTGACACCCGGAGACTTCGCATGTCCCAGATGCCCCGCTGCCACAGCTTCCGCCTGCGCACCGGCGGTTTCGCGCGCCGCCTCGGCGCCGCGGCCGCCGTCACCACCCTCGCCCTGCTGCCGGTCGCCTGCTCCAACTCCCAGACCGCCTCGAACTCCTCGGCCAAGGCCGCCGATTCGGTCTCCATGACCGATCAGTGGATCAAGGCCGCCGATTCCGGCATGTCCGCCGCCTTCGGCACCATCGAGAACAAGTCCGACAAGCCGGTCAACATGGTCGCCGCCTCGAGCCCGGCCTCGGCGACGGTGGAACTGCACGAGGTCGTGGCCGACGGCACCGGCGACAAGACCATGCGCCCCAAGGCCGGTGGCTTCGTCATCCCCGCCCACGGCAGCATCACGTTGAAGCCCGGCGGCGAACACCTCATGTTCATGGGGTTGAAGGCCCCGCTGCGCACCGGCGCCGAAACCCCCATCACCTTCACCTTCGCCGACGGCTCCACCACCACCGTCACCGCCCAGGTGCGCGACTTCGCCGGCGGCAAGGAGAACTACCAGCCCTCCGGCGACAATGCCGCCCACGGTGGCTGACCAGCAACAGGCCCACCCCGCCCGCCTGTCCCGGCGGCGACTGCTCGGCGGCACGGCCGCCGTCGCGGGCGCGGCCGGGGCGGCCGGGATCGGCTGGGGCGCGGCCACTCTCACCCACCGCGAACACGACCGCGACCAGGGCCTGGACACCGTCGAGTTCTACGGCCGCCACCAAGCGGGCATCGCCACCGAACCGCCCCTGCACGCGGCATTCGTCGGCTTCGACCTGCTGCCCGGCGTGGGACGCGAGGACATCATCGGGCTGCTCAAGATCTGGACCGATGACGCATCGCGCCTGACCCAGGGCAAACCCGCCCTCGCCGACACCGAACCCGAACTGGCGGTACGCCCGGCCCGGCTCACCGTCACCGTCGGATTCGGGCCGCAGCTGTTCACCGTCGCCCAGCTCGAGGATCAGCGCCCGCACTGGCTGAAACCCTTGCCGCCCTTCAGCATCGACAAGCTCGACGCCGCCTGGTGCGGCGGGGATCTGGTGCTGCAGATCTGCGCGGACGAGGCCACCACGGTCTCGCACGCCGTGCGCGTGCTGTCCAAGCACGTGAAGTCCCTGGTCTCGGTGAAGTGGGTGCAGCGCGGATTCCGCAATGCCGCCAAGGGCCAGACCATGCGCAACCTCATGGGCTCGGTCGACGGCACCGTCAACATCGCCCCGGACACACCGGATTTCGATCGCCTGGTGTGGGACGACGGCGCGGGGCGCCCGTGGCTGGCCGGGGGCACCTCGATGGTGCTGCGGCGCATCGCCATGGTCCTCGAGACCTGGGACGAACTCGACGCCGACGGGCGCGCCATCACCATCGGCCGCACCGTCGACACCGGCGCACCGCTATCGGGCACAAGGGAATTCGACGATCCCGACTTCGCGGCCGTGGACCAGTACGGCATCCCGAAGATCCCGCCGTCCTCCCACATCGCCCGCGCCCACCACGCCCACGACGGAGAACGATTCCTGCGCCGCGGCTACAACTACGACGACGCGCCCGCCCCCGGCCACGTCTCCAACTCGGGCCTGCTGTTCGCGTCCTTCCAACGCGACATCGACGCCCAATACCTGCCGGTCCAGCAGCGACTGGCCGAATTCGACGCCCTCAACCAGTGGACGACCCCGATCGGGTCGGCGGTCTTCGCCATCCCGCCCGGCGTCCCCGGCCCCGGCGGCTACCTCGGCCAGCAGCTGTTCGAAAACGCTGCGGCACAACGCTGATCGCACCCGGCCGGATCGCGCGCGAACGCGGTCCGGCCGGAGCGAGCGCCGACGCGTCGATCGCCTCGCGATGCTCTAGGTTTGCTCGCATGAGCGTGCTGCGATCGATTCTGCTGTTCGGACTGGCCGCCGTCGCCGAGATCGGCGGCGCCTGGCTCATCTGGCAAGGCGTGCGCGAACAGCGCGGCTGGGCGTGGATGGGCGCCGGGGTGGTCGCGCTCGGCTGCTACGGGTTCGTGGCCACCCTGCAGCCCGACGCCAACTTCGGACGCATCCTCGCCGCCTACGGGGGCGTGTTCGTGGCCGGATCGCTGCTGTGGGGCATGGCCCTCGACGGCTTCCGGCCCGACCGCTGGGATGTCACCGGCGCGCTGGTGTGCCTGCTCGGTGTCGCGCTCATCATGTACGCGCCACGCGGGGCATGAGACACGCGCTATTGATCCACGTGAAACCGACTGCGACCGAACTGCATTCACGCATTCGATGCAGCATTGCACAGCGCGAAACAATCACGCCCGCCCGCCGGTCAGCGCACGGACGACACTCAGCGCGGTGAGCCGATCAGACCCTCGACGAGCGTGCGGGCCAGCGGCAGCGCGCTCTCGTCACCCATCCGCGAGGCCGTATTGGCCGCGGCGATGATCGCGTCGAGCTGGAACGCCACCGCATGCGCGTCCAGGCCCGGCATGTAGCCCTGCTCCTGGGCGCGCCCGATCTCCTTCTCCAGCACCGCGAACCAGTCCGCACGGTCGGCGGCCAGTGCATCACGCACCGGACCCGGGCGCGAATCGAATTCGGGGACGCTCGCACCGCGGAAGCAGCCGCCGGGCAGCATGGGCGCGCCGATGTACTCGAACCAGTGCTCGATGATCGACCGCAGCCGCGCGATACCGCGTTCTTCGCTGTAGGCGGGGCGAATCACGGTGTCGATGAACATCTCTCGCGCCGCCTGCACCGCGGCGAGTTGCAGCTTCTCCTTGGTGCCGAACAGCGTCGCCACCCCGGATTTGCTCACCCCCAGATCCCCGGCCAGCCGCCCCAGGCTCAATCCCGTCAACCCCTCGACCGAGGCCACCTCGGCGGCGTGGCGGGCGATCGTGGCCCGGGCGCGCGCCCCTTTGAGTAGCCGTTGATCGGAAATCTCCTGTTCGGAGTCCTGCACCGGTTCATCCACCTTTCCATCTTCGCACCACCTGTTGCATAACCGCACGATCGGTCGTACTTTTCAACAATACGAACGATCGTGCGTACACATTTGATCCCGTCTCGACAACCGTTCCGTGGAGAGCCTCGCGATGACCGACCTCACGCACCACCAGCCCACACCCGCCGATCCCTCACCACCGGCCGACAATCATCAGCCCGACGCCGAAACCGGTTCCGGCGCAATCGGATCCGCCACCGAATCGACCGCGACCAGCTCCCCCGCCGCGCGACGCGCCCTGCTGGTCGCCTCCGGCGCGGCGTTCATGAGCTTCCTCGACCTGTCGGTGGTGAACATCGCCTTCCCGGCCATCACCCGCGACTACCCCGGCACCGCGCCCACCACCCTCACCTGGGTCGTCAGCGGCTACGCCGTCGCCTTCGCCGCCCTGCTCACCCCGGCCGGGCAACTGGCCGACGCGCTCGGGCGCGGGCGCGTATTCCTCACCGCCCTGGCCGGATTCGCGCTGACCTCGCTGCTGTGCGCACTCGCCCCCGGCGCGGACTGGCTCATCGCGGGCCGCTTCCTCCAGGGCGGCACCGCGGCCTTCCTGATCCCCGCCGGACTGGGCCTGGTCCTGAGCGTCACCCCGCCCGCCCGCATCGGTGTCGCCATGGCGGCGTGGACAGCGGCGGGTGGATTCGCCGCGACCGTCGGCCCCGCCGTGGGCGGCGCGCTGGTCGACTGGTTCGGCTGGCGTTCGGTGTTCATCATCAACGTGCCCATCGCCGCCCTGCTGCTCGTGGCCGGTCTCCGACTCGCGCGCGGCGATCAGCGCCAACCGCACGGGCTGCCCGATCTGTTCGGCACCGCAGCCACCGGTCTCGGCATCGGCGCGGTCGTCGCCGCGGTCACCCAGGGCCAGCAGTGGGGCTGGGGCGACTGGCGCACCCTGGCCTGCGGCCTGGGCGGGCTGGCGCTGCTGGCGTCGGCGCTGTGGCGTTCCCGCAGCCACCCGCGCCCGGCCATCGCGGTCGGCTTGTGGCGCAGCCATTCCTACGCGCTGGTCAACGCGGTCGCGTTCGTGTTCGGCGTGACCATGTTCGCCTGGCTGCTGGCCGGACCCCTGTGGCTCGACGCCGTGTGGCACTACTCGGTCCTGGAGTCGGCGGGAGCCATGACCGTCGGCGCGGTCGCCTCCATGGTCACCGCCGTCCTCGCCGGGCGCGCTCCCGTGTCGTGGCAGCGCTGGCTCGGTGTGCTGGGGGCACTGATGTTCGCCGCCTCCACCCTCTACATGAGCACCGACATCTGGGACGCCACCCCCGCGCTGTGGAAGGCGTGGATACCGGCCGGGATCCTCGGTGGCGGCGGCATCGGCCTGCTGATCACCGTGCTCGGCACCACCGCCGCGAGATCGCTTCCGCCGCAACGGTTCGCCGCCGGGGTCGGCATGAATCTGACCGCCCGCCAATCCGGTGGCGCATTGGGTGTCGCGGTACTGGCCGCCGTCTTCGCCGCCCACCCCGCTCAACCGCTGACCGCCTTCCACACCCTGTTCGCGATCTGCGCCGGAATCGCCGTCCTCGCGGCCGTTCTCACCGCCCTGCCCGCCCGCACCCAGGAGCCCATCGCATGAGCGAGCGCACCGAAGCCACCGACCCCTTCACCCTCTCCGACGTCGCCGCGACCGCCCTGCTGCGCGATGTGCCCTGGCGGCGCTTCGCCGTCATCGGCGACTCCACCGCCGAAGGCATCGGCGATCCGTGGCCCGGCTACGAAACCCTGCCGTGGGCGCACCGATTGGCGCGCTGGCTCACCGCCGCGCATCCGAGCACCGATTACCTCAACACCGGGAAGATGGGTGCCGTCCTCGCCGACGTGCTCACACAGCAGCTCCCGGCCCTCGAGGCATTCCGCCCGGATCTGGTCCACATCAGCTGCGGCGGCAACGATCTGTTCCTGCGCGACGCGACCCTCCCCGATGTCGAGGCCGCCCTCGACGACCTGTGCGCGCGGGTGGCCGCGACCGGTGCGCGCCTGTCACTGTTCACCCTCGCCGATTCCTTCACCGGCCGCATGGCCCCGCTGCGCCCGCGCTTCGCCGAATTCGCCGCGGCCGTGCGCCGGGTCGCGGACCGCCACGACGCCATCCTCACCGAATTCTGGGACCACCCCGCCCGGCTCAGAACCGACTGGCTCTCCGCCGACCTCATCCACCTGACCATGGCCGGGCACGCGGTCGTCGCCGCCGAGCTCGCCAAATCCCTGGGCCGCCACACCGCCCGCGAACTCCCGCCCGAGCTGGCGCACCACCTCTGAAAAGGCAAATGCCGCACAGTGTGACCTCAGGCACCCTGTGCGGCATCGTCTTTCGTGAAGAAGATCCGCTATGTCGTTGTCGGGCTTATCGTCCCGTCACTTCCACAAGGCCGCGACGAGAACGTTCAGGATCGCCAGCCCACCGGCGGCATCGCACATCCAGGCGACTTCCTTGCCGCGCTTGGCATCCGCGCGCCCCATTTCGGCGAACGCCGCCACCAGCACCGCGATCACCAGCTTCACGATCATCTTCGCCATGTTCGGGTCCTTGCCCAGCGAATCGATCGACTCGGCCATGCCCAGCAACACCACACCGGTGATGATCTGGGTCCGCGCGCCCCACACCATGAGTTCCGACACCCGCGGCCGGGAGGCGACATACCCGCCGACCACCGCCGCCATACCGAGCAGATGAGCCGTCACCACGAGGTTGTAGACGAAGGTCATGACTGCACACGGTAATCGATCACACCCCGAAAAACGACAGTCGGTAGTACAAACCGGGCGCGCGTCGTGCAGACCGGTCCCCCCGGGTTTCACCCCGCTATCGGCCGGGTAGTCCTCTCCCAATGGCTCTCCGCGGTGTCCGGGTGGAGAGTCTCGCGTCGTGGGCAGCGTGGCCAGCTAGGAGAAATACGGTGGCGGTTGTACTGGTGCTGCGAGCACGCGGGCTCGGTGATCTCCTCACCGCGGTCCCCGCGCTGCGCGCGCTGCGGCGGGCCCGGCCCGACGACCACATCGCGCTCGCCGCGCCCCACCGCCTGAAACCGATCGTCGACCTCATCGCCTGCGTCGACGAGATGGTGCCCGTCAGCGACCCGGTCGGATTGCGCTGGGACGGCGAACAACCCGCGCTCGCGGTCAACCTGCACGGCGCCGGCACCGAGGGCATCGTGGAACTGGCCCGCACCCGGCCCGCCCGCATCCTCACCTACCGCAACCCGGCCTTCCCGGACCTGCCCGGACCCGACTGGCAGCCCGAGATGCACGATGTGGACCGCTGGTGCCATCTGCTCGAATTCGACGGCATCGCCGCCGACCGCCGCAACCTCGGCCTGGTGCCGCCGGTCGCCACCACCAGCCACCGCAACGCGGTGGTCGTGCACCTGGGCGCGGGCGCGCCCGCCCGCCGCTGGCCGCCCGACCGGTTCGCGGCCGTGGTCCGGCATCTGCTCGTCCAGGGGCGTGAAGTCGTGTTGACCGGTGACGAACCCCACCGCGAGACCGCGCTGGGCGTCGCCGCCCGCGCCGGACTCTCACCGGCGCGAGTCCTCGCGGGACAGCAGAACCTCATCGAATTGGCCGCCACCGTCGCCGAATCCGATCTCGTCGTCTGCGGCGACACCGGGGTCGCGCACCTGGCCACCGCCTTCGGCACCCGCACCGTGCTGCTGTTCGGCCCCAACCCGCCCAGCCGCAGCGGCCCGCCCCCGCACCTGCTCGGTCGCCACGCCGTGCTGTGGGCCGGGCAGACCGGCGATCCCGACGCCGCCGGCATCGACGCCGGACTGCTGAAAATCGGTGTGCCCGAAGTCATCAACGCCGTAGACAAGCAACTGCGCAAACGCCCCTGGCCGGGCACCAATCTCGACCGCCGCGCCCAGCAGGCCTACCGCCGCGTCGGCTGACCCGCGCCCCGCGACCGCGTCCCCCGCCGCCCCGCAATCCTGCGGGGCGAGACCCCGGATCGAGGGACCCGGTTATGCCGCCACGGGCGAGCGGGTAACGTCAGCCACAGCCGGACACGACCCACGGTCCCGCCGCCGCGGCGGGCGGGTCAGGTATCGGCCCTCGATCGCAGGGCATCAGGCGTTCGGTCGGGGCTACCCGCAAGGAGCCGCCATGACCGCCGCCCGCAGCAACCCCGTCGACGACCCGCCCATCGCCTTCGCCGACGTCCGCGCCGCCGAAAAGGCCGCCCACCTCGAGCGCAACGCGCTGGCCGCCAAAACCGTCGCCGTTCATGCCCGCGACGCCGCCGAATGCAGCGCGCTGCTGGCCATGCTCGGCCTGGATCTTTCCGAATTGAAGTAAGGCGACGCGCCGCGAAATCCAGCCCTGATTCCACTTACGCATCGAAGTGTGACATGCTGTTGGGCGAGCACGAGTCATTGATGTGATAGCTCGGCTCACAACAAGGAGTTAAGACAAAGTATGTCGCAAGGCAGTGTGAAGTGGTTTAACGGCGAAAAGGGCTTCGGATTCATCGCCCAGGACGGCGGCGGTCCGGACGTTTTCGTCCATTACTCCGAGATCGCAGGCTCCGGCTTCAAGTCCCTCGATGAGGGCCAGCGCGTCGAGTTCGAGATCGGGCAGGGCCAGAAGGGCCCGCAGGCCCAGAACGTCCGCGCCATCTAAGTCGCAGACAGCATCAAACCCGCGCCAATGGCGCGGGTTTCGTGCTTTTCAGGGCAGTTTCCCCCGGGCTCTTCGTCACGACGCCGCGTCGCGGGCCCGGCGCTCGGCGCGATGCGCCAGCGCGTCCATGATGCGCTGCCAGGCCGGGGACGCCTCCGAAATCCGGGTCGAGACCAGTCGCCGCGTTCCGGGGCGTGCCTCGCGCGCATGCGCGATTTCCCAGGCGGCCAACTCGTCGATGAGCCGCTCCAGGCGGGGATCGCCCGGATCCCAGTCGACCGCCCGGTCGCACGCCAGCATCAGGCGCAGGGTTTCGGGGTCGTCGAGTTCGGTGTTCTTTTCCCGGATTCGCCGCGGTAGCGAATCCGGATCCAGGGCGCGCAGCAGGATCCACGAATCCCGTTCGAGCCGGACCCGCGCCTCACCGATACCCAAGGTCCGCATCCGGGTCAGGATCGCGACCACCTCGGGTGGCAGCACGAGACTTTCACCACTGGCCAATTCGGCGATCCGCGCGCGGTATTCGACGAGCTGGTCGATCCTGCGCCGCAGTTCGGTGTCGAGATCGGTGAGGGCGGCGTCGAATTCGGCCGGTTGCGCGTGCAGCAGCGCGTCGATGCGCGCCAGCGGGACACCGGCGTCGGCCAGGGTGCGGATCCGGATCAGGTCCACCGCCGCCTGCGCGCGATAGCGGCGATAGCCCGACGCGTCACGCTCGGGCTCGGGCAGCAGACCGATCTGGTGGTAGTGGCGGACGGTGCGCACACTCACCCCGGCCGTCGCCGCGAGCTGGCCGATCGTGAGCACCGCATCACCTTCGATCATTCGACAGGGTCGCCGCCAGTCTATGGGCGGCCCACCCGGTCGACGACGTCGCGGATCGCCCGCACCACCGCATCGGGGCGGTCGACACACAGCCGATGGTGGAAGGTGTCGGTCAGTACCCGTTGTTCGCCGCGGGAGACCGAAGCCACCAGGGCCGCATCCATTCTCGTCTTCGCCTCGTGCAACTCCCGCTGGGCTGGATCGTCGCCCACCACCGTCAGCGCGATCACCGGGACATCCGGAATCGTGGGACCGGTGCGCAGCTCGGCCGCCAGGGGTGTGAGCGTGCGGCGCTCGGCCACACCGCTGCGCAGCCATTCGTCGCTCAGCTTCGCCGCGAGCAGCGCGGCACGCAGCTCGGGCGGATAGTTCGCGAGCAGTTCGGCGTGGATGTCCTCCAGGGCCGGGCGCATGCGCGCGAGCTCGTCGGGACCGGGACCTATGCGCTCGGTGACGGCCAGGCTCGCCTCGGGCGGCACGAACTCGTCCCAGTCACGGTGCAGGGCGTCGAGCCATACCAGTCCCGCGACGTCGCCCGGGAACAGCTGCGCGAAGCGGTGCGCGTACAGCCCGCCCAGCGAGTGCGCCGCGAGAACGTAAGGGGCCGCGATGTTCTCGGCCCGCATCAGCGCGCGCAGTTCGGTGGCGACCGCGGTGGCGGTGCGCGGCAGCGCGACGGGATCGCTGTAGCCGGTGCCGCCGCGGTCGTAGACCACGGCGGTGGTGAACCGCGAAACCTCTTGCTGCACGCCGTAATAGTCCAGGCCGACCGCGCTCGCGCCGGGCAGGAACACCACGGCCGGTCCGCCGCTGCCCGCCCGGTGCACGAACACGCGGCGCTCGTCGATCATCCGGTAGCCGCCGATCGGCGGCGCGAGGCGGGCCGGGGCGGTGCTGTCATTGCTCATGCGGCAAGCCTGCAACCCTGACGCAGCGTCAGGGTCAAGCCCGTGTCGGGGCGACCGCCTCGAGGTCGGCGACACTGCCGGACATGATGGTCGGGATGTAGGCGGTCAGATGCTCCAACGGCCAATCCCACCAGGCGATCTCGAGCAGGCGGGCGATCTCGTCGGCGTCGAAGCGGGTGCGGATCAACCGCGCCGGATTGCCGCCGACGATGCCGTAGTCGGGGACATCGGCGGTCACCACCGCGCCCGAGGAGACGATCGCGCCGTGACCGATCCGCACACCCGGCATCACCGTGACGCCGTGGCCGATCCACACATCGTTGCCGACCACCGTGTCACCGCGATTGGGCAGATCGGTGAGCAGATCGAAATGCGCCGACCACGAGCCGCCCATGGTCGGGAACGGGAAGGTCGAGGGGCCGTCCATGCGGTGGTTGGCGCCGTTCATGATGAACTTCACGCCCGTGGCCAGGGCGCAGAACTTGCCGATGACCAGCCGCTCCGGGCCGTAGTGGTAGAGCACGTTGCGGGTCTCGAACTCCGTCGCGTGCTCGGGATCGTCGTAGTAGCTGAATTCCCCGACCTCGATCAACGGTGAGGTGATCAGCGGCTTGAGCAGTACTACGCGCGGCTGTCCCGCCATCGGGTGCAGCACGGTCGGATCCGCGGGCGCCGGGGCCGAGGTATCGGTCATTCGAGACTCCTTTTCCGTTGTGTCGCACTGAGAATCAAAGCAGTCATGACCAGCGCGATGCCAACCAGCTCGGCGGCCGACGGGCGCTGGGCCAGGGCGATGGCCCCGATGACCGCCGCGGTCGCCGGGAGCAGCGCCAGCAGCAGGGCGAAGCGGGCGCGCCCGACCGTGCGCAACACCACCTGATCGAGGCCGTAGGGCACCGCACTCGACAGCACGCCCACCCCGACCCCCAGCAGCCAGGTGCGCGGATCGGCGAAAGCGCTTGCGTCCAGCACCAATTGGCTGGTCACCAGGATCGGGGCCAGCAATGCGGCCGCCGCGGCCATCCCGACCGCCAGCGCGTCCAGCCCCGCACCGGCATCGGCCACCCGCTTGCCCACCAGGATGTAGCCCGCCCACAGCGCCGCCGCCAGCAACGCGAAACCGACACCGAGGCCCTGCGCGTCGGAGGAGACACCGGCCAGCAGATACACCCCCGCCACGACCAGCGCCACCGCCGCGAAGTCGCGGGCCCGCCGCGAACCGAGCGTGGCCACCGCGACCGGGCCCAGGAATTCGATGGCCACCGCCGTCCCCAGCGGAATGCGCGCGATCGCCTCGTAGAAGGCAATATTCATGCCCAGGGTCACCACCCCGAACCCGGTGGCCACCAGCACCGTGCGCCGCGTCCAACTCCCCCGCCAGGGCCGCCGCCACAACACCAGGGCGATACCGGCCGCCGCCGCCCGCAGCCACGCCACCGTCGCCGGTTCCACCGTGCCGAAGAGATAGACGCCGATCGCCGCGCCCAGATATTGCGAGACACCGCCCGCGATGAACACCAACGGCACCGACCACGCGGGCAACCCGGCCCGGCGCTGACTCTCGACCACGACCGACGTACCCACGCCCACACCGTATCCCGGCCCACCGACGCCTCAGGCCGGCGGCTGCTCCTCCCGCGCGGTCGACAGGGCCGCGGAGTAGGCGGCCAGCGCGCTGGGCCAGAACTGCTCGAGATAGTCGCGCGCATCGGCCAGCCCGCGCGGATCCAGCGAATACAGGCGCTTGTTCCCCGCGGGCCGCATCATCACCAGCCGCGCCTCGCGCAGCACCTTCAGATGCTGCGAGATAGCCGAACTGGTGACGCCGAGGGCCGTCGCGATCTCCCCGACCGACTTCGGTCCCTGCGGCAGGGATTCGAAGACCGCGCGCCGGGTGTCGTCGGCGAGCGCACCCAACACCCGAACTCCATTAGTGACCACTTACATAGATTGCCCTCGGGACGATCATGGGGTCAACACACGGGCAACCGGCGTCGGCCAACGTCACCCGAGAATTACCCGCGTGTCGTTATCGCACCGTGACCTGATTCCTGGGCTTTTGTACCAATGTGATGGTCACTACTCCATTTCTGAACGGCAGCTGAGACCTCGTACGTTCGATGCATGCCCGTAACCGTTCCGTTATCTCGACTGCGCGGAGCCGGCCGGTACCGAACGGCCGCGACCCGCACGATGGCCGTCACCGCGCTCGTCGGGGCCTCGCTGGCCGCCCTGGCCGCCGCCGACCCGCACGACGCCGTCTCCCTCGCGGGCAACCCCGTCGCGAACGCCGCCGAGAGCGACGCCCCCTTCACCGCCTTCACCCCGCCCGAGGCGCAGATGCCGCAGGTGGTGCCCCAGCAGGTGCTGGACTTCCTCAACGGCCTGCACGCCGAACAGGCCCGCCCCAAGACCATTCGCCCCTCCGACGGCCCGCTCAGCTCCGGCTTCGGCATGCGCTGGGGCGCGATGCACGCCGGGATCGACTTCGCCGGCGCGTTCGGCTCGCCGATCCGCTCGGTCACCGACGGCACCGTCATCGAGGCGGGCCCGGCCTCGGGCTTCGGCCTGTGGGTGCGCGTGCTGCAGGACGACGGCACCATCGGCGTCTACGGCCACATGCAGGACATCCTGGTCCAGGTCGGGCAGCAGCTGCGCGCCGGCGACGTGCTGGCCACCGTCGGCAATCGCGGCTACTCCACCGGACCGCACCTGCACTACGAGGTGCACGCCGGTGAGGGCGCGCCCATCGACCCGCTGCCCTGGCTCTCCGCCCGCGGCATCGACGTCGGCATGCCCGTCGACTGACGACCGTGCTCGAACACTGAGATCACGGACTCGCGCCGCCCGTTCCGAGCACCGATGAGGGGTGCACGGAACGGCTTGCGCGCCAATCGCGTTCGCGGTTGACCACACAGCCCCGGCTCATACCGCCGGGGCTGTTCTCATACCCGGGTACTACGTGGCGACCCCACCGCCGGGGGACGTGGCAAGCGGATTCCCACTTCTAGCGTCAGCGTCATGACCACGCTCGATCGTCCAACGCTCGCGTCGCTCACCCTGCCCACCCCCACCCGACCCCTGCACCGGCCGCTGCTCGTCACCACCGCCGCCATGGCCGTGCTGGCCGTGTTCTCCCTGTGCGCCATGGCATTCGACGACCGGATCCTGCTGGGCGAATCGGTCTGGCTCAAACCCCTCAAGTTCGCCATCGCCATGGCCCTCTACTGCGGCACCCTGGCCTGGCTGGTGGCGTTCCCGCATCGCGGACAACGGCTGACCTGGTGGATGGGCACCGTGTTCGCCGCGACCGCGGTGGTGGATGTCGGTTTCATCGTGGTGCAGGCCGCGCGCGGCACCTTCAGCCACTTCAACAATCAGCACGACGCGGTCAACACCATCGGCCAATACGTGTTCATGACCGGTGTGCCGGGTTTGTTCCTGGCGAATCTGGTGATCGCGGTGACCCTTTCGTGGCAGCGCGTCACCGACCGGCCCACCTCGCTGGCGATCCGCGCGGGCCTGGGCATCGCGGTGTTCGGCATGGCGCTGGCCTACTCCATGGGCGGCAGCGGCAAGCAGCAGACCACCGACGCCTACGGCCACCCCGTCACCCTCGGCGCGGGCCACACCTTCATGCACGGCCAGCCCGAAGTCCGCGACGGTGTCGAGGGCATGCCGGTGACGCACTGGTCCACCGCGGGCGGTGATATGCGGATCGCGCATTTCGCGGGCCTGCACGGCATTCAGCTGCTCATCGTCGCCGCCATCGTGCTGACGCGCCTGGCCCCGCACGTGGGCTGGCTGCGCGCCGAAGCCACCCGCACCCGGCTGATCGGGGTACTGGCGCTCGGCTACACCGGACTGGTGGCGCTGCTGCTGTGGCAGGCGCTGCGCGGGCAGCCGGTGACCGCACCCGACGGTGAAACCCTCACCGCCCTCGGCCTTGTCGCCGCCGGCACCGCCGCGGGCATCGGACTGGTGTACGCCCTGAGCACCCGAGCCCGCGACACCGTGCTCAGCGCAGCCGTTCGGCCTCACGGGTCAGCGCGACCAATGTCGCGGTGAGATCGGCGAGTTCGAGCATCTCGGCCCCCTCCGCGACAGCCGTGGCCACATCCTCGGCCGCGCAGCGGGCCGCGAACCACCGGTCCGACAGATCGGACACCTCCTGGGCACTGAGCACCACCGAGTCATCGGGAATGCCGGTGCCCTTCACACTGTTTCGATGTTCGTACGCCCGCTGGCGACAGGATTGTCGGCAATACCGCCGGCGGCGTCCGATCTCCGATTCGGCGATCTCCCGCCCGCACCACTGGCAGCAGGACAGCACGCGTCGAGACATGGTCCGACACATTAGCGGTTTGCGGCCGCGACCGGGTGGAAGGGCACGCCGCGGCACAGCGGTCGGGCGGACGAGTAGAATGGCGGGGTTCTCCTTACGGGAACCCACGCGTGCGCGTCTGCGTTGTAGTGACGTAGCGCAGATGCGAAAGACAAATTTGTAGAACATTGCCGACAGGCGAGAAGGGACCGCACTCATGGCAGATCGCGTACTCCGGGGGTCTCGGCTCGGAGCGGTGAGCTACGAGACCGACCGCGACCACGACTTGGCCCCGCGTCGGATGGCGCGATACCGCACCGACAATGGCGAGGAATTCGACGTTCCCTTCGCCGACGACGCGGAGATCCCGCCCACCTGGCTGTGCCGCAACGGCCAGGAAGGCATCCTGCTCGAGGGCACCACGCAGGAGCCCAAGAAGGTCAAGCCGCCGCGCACCCACTGGGACATGCTGCTCGAGCGTCGCAGCAAGGAGGAGCTCGAGGAGCTGCTCCAGGAGCGCATGGAGCTGATCAAGAACCGTCGCCGCGGCTGAGCCACAGCCGGATACGACCGAACGGGTCCCCCGCACCGAATCGGTGTGGGGGACCGTTTTTCGTGCGGCTAGGGCTGGACGGTGACGGGGACCGTGGCGCTGCCGAGGCTGGTCAGGGTGCCCGGTACTTCGAGGGTCACGGTGATCGCGGAGGTTCCGGCGGTGTAAGCGACCTGTGGGTCCGGCGCGAGCCGGACCCGCATCCGATAGCCGGCCGTCTGGCCGGGAGCCAGGGTGAGCGTGGGGACGACGGGCTGGGTGAGGTAGTCCATGCCGGTCCCCTCGCGCACGAATGTCACCGGCTTCCAGGTGTTGCCGTTCGGGTCGAACAACTCCATCGAACCCTTGGGGCTCAGCTTCGCACCGCCCGGAGCACACGAGCAGTGGCCCATCGAGGCGACGACACCGACCGTCTGCGTGGCTGCGGCGGCCACGGGATTGGTCAGGGTGAAGTCGAATGCGACCGCGTCACCGCCCAAGGTGAGGACGTTCGAGTCCGGGACGTTCAGCGTGATGGTCATGCCACCACCCGATCCGGTGCCGTGCTGCCCGGTCGCCGGTGTGCTGCTGCTCGTCGCCGGTGCGGTGGTGCTCGCCGGTGCCGGGCTCGTGGTGCCCTGATCGCAGGCGGACAGCAGCGCGGCCGCGGCCGCGCAACTCGCGACCGCGATCAGACGTCTCGATGTGTTGATGGCATCCCCCCTGCATCCGGGCCACCGGGGCCCACCGACCGGTCGATCGGTTATCGCGCGGCGCACCGAATCCCGTTAATCCGCAGGCATACCGGTCAGTGGCTGGCGACCTTCCGGTATTGCAGCAGGGCGACGGGGACCGCGATGGCGAGGATGGCCAGCGAGCAGTAGATCGAGTACTCGACGCAGTGCTCGGCGGGCCAGCCGGTGGCGGCCTTGAAGATGGGCGGGGACCCGTTGTCGAACAGCTTGCGTCCGGCCGCCGAGACAGCGGTGATGGGATTCCACTCGGCGATGGTCCGCAGCGGACCGGGCAAGGTCTCGCCGGAGATGAATGCCGAGGAGATGAAGGTGAGCGGGAAAAGCCAGATGAGCCCGGCACTTTGGGCCACCTCGACACTCGGCGACATGAGCCCGGTGATAGCGCCGACCCACGACATGGCGAAGGCGAACAGCAGGATGACGCCGAACGCCAGCACGGCGTCCATGATCGCGCCGTTGATCCGCCAGCCCACCACGTAGCCGCAGGCGACCATGACGGTCAGCGCCAGAATGTTGACCACCAGATCCGAGAGCGTGCGGCCCATGAGCACCGCCAGCCGCGACATGGGCAGCGTGCGCATCCGGTCGATGATGCCCTTGTGCAGGTCGTTGGCCAGGCCGACGGTGGTGAACGCGGCGTTGAAAGCGACTGTCTGGGTGAAGATTCCGGCGAGCAGGAACTCCCGGTACTGGCTGCCGCCGAGCGAGGCCCCGAAGATGTAGGCGAACAGGAACACGAACATCAACGGCTGGATGGTGGCGGTCACCAGCAGGGTGGGCACGCGCAGGATGGTCAGCAGATTGCGGTAGGCGACGATGGCGCTGTCGCGCACCACCCGGGGTAGCAGGATGGCGGGCCCGGCGGCGCGGTGGCGGCCGTGCACCTCGGCGGTCGCGGCGGCGGGCTCGGCGGGGAGTGTCGTCACGACAGGATCTCCTCTTGGACGGGCTCGGGCGTGGGGGCGGTGGCCTTGCGGTCGGCGGATCTGCCGGTGAGGGAGAGGAATACGTCGTCGAGGCTGGGCCGGTGCACGGTCGCGTCGACCACGCACACCCCCGCGTCGTCGAGCCGGCGCAGGGCTTCGACCATGGTGCGGGTGCCGTCGCCGACCACGACGGTGAGTTCGTCGGCGCCGGAATCGGTTTCGGGTTCCCCGATCCCCACCTGGGCCAGCACGCGCCGGGCGGGGGCGGGATCCTGTCCGGCGGCGAGGGTGACGGTGAGCTTGTCGCCGCCGATGGAGGTCTTGAGTTCGTCGGCCGAGCCGCGGGCGATGACGCGGCCGCGGTCGATGACGGTGATGCGGTCGGCGAGGAGGTCGGCCTCCTCCAGGTACTGGGTGGTGAGCAGCACGGTGGTGCCGTCGTCGACGAGTTCGCCGATGACGCGCCACATGTCGAGGCGCCCGCGCGGGTCCAGGCCGGTGGTCGGCTCGTCGAGCACGACCACCGGGGGTCTGCACACCAGCGCGCCCGCCAGGTCCAGGCGCCGCGCCATGCCGCCGGAGTAGGTGCCCGCCCGGCGCCCGGCCGCGTGGTCGAGGCCGAGCACGGTGAGCAGTTCGTCGGCGCGGTCGGCCGCGCGTTTGTGGTTCATGCCGTAGAGCCGCGCCACCATGCGCAGGTTCTCGAATCCGGACAGGTTGGCGTCGATGGCCGCGTACTGCCCGGACAGGCCGAGCCGGGTGCGGGCGCGCGCCGGATTCTTCAGCACGTCCACACCCGCGACCCGCACGGTGCCCTTGGTCGGGCGTAGCAGGGTGGTGACGATGCGAACCGTGGTGGTCTTGCCCGCGCCATTGGGCCCGAGCAACCCCATCACCGTGCCCGACGGGATCTCGAGATCGATGCCGTCGAGCACCCGCACCTTGCCGTAATACTTCACCAGGCCTTGAACTTCCACCGCGAGACTCATGCCGTCCCCTCCCGCCGGGCATCGATGGCCGCCAGCTGATCCCGCAGCACCGGCCCGATGACGGCGAGGGATTCGGGCGTCGTCATGCCGGCGTGCGTGCAGCGAACCAGCTGGTCGTGCACGACACCGGTGACATAGGGCTCCCAGGCCGCGGCGCAGCGGTCCGGGTCGGCCCGGTTGATCTCGTCGTCGGCGGCGGTGAAGAACAGCAGATCGCCGTCGAAGACGTGGGGCTGGAAACCGTGCGCCTGCTGCGCGCCGTTCTCGTAGCCGGTGTAGAGGCGTTCCAGATGTTCGACGGTCAGCGCCGCGAACGGCCCGGACCGGCTGCGCAGCAGTTCGGCCGCCTCGTGCAGGGTCATGCGCGGATCGATGTCGGCGTCCCCGCCGAGCAGGTCGGACCCGAATTCGGCGATGATCGCCGACACCGACGGCACCGCGGTCTCGAGCCACTGGTCCGAGAGCTGGTAGCTGTCCATGAGTCCCAGCAGCGCGACCTCGTCGCCGCCCTGCTGCAGCTGCACGGCCACCTCGTGGGCGATGAGCCCGCCCAGCGACCAGCCCAGCACATGGTAGGGGCCTTCCGGCTGCACCGACTTCATGTGCGCCACATAGTATTTCGCGGCCTCGGCGATGGTGGCGTGGCTCTCCTCCCCCGCGACGTGCGGGGCCTGCAGCCCGTACACCGGCCGCTCGTGCGGCAGGTGCGAGAGCAGTCCGGCGAAGCACCAGGACAGGCCGATGGCCGGATGCACGCAGAACAGCGGCGGCACGGACGAATCCGTGGCGGGCCGCAGCGGCAGCACCGCGCCCAGGGCCGCGGCCAGCGCCGCCCCGGCATCGCCCTTGGCGTCGGCGAGCCGCCCGGCGATGGCCGCCGGGGTGGATTCGCCGAACATGGCCTGCACGGGCAGGTCGATGCCCTCGGCCCGCAGCGCCGCCACCACCTTGGTGGCCAGCAGCGAGTTGCCGCCGAGTTCGAAGAACCCGTCGTCGGCGCCGACCTGTTCGATGCCCAGCACCTCGGCGAAGGCGGCGCACAGCGCCTCCTCGATCGGGGTGGACGGGGCCCGGTAGCCCTCGCGGGCCGCGAACACCGGTTCCGGCAAGGCCTTTCGATCCAGCTTGCCGACCGGTGAGAGCGGCACCCGGTCCAGCAGCATGATCGACTGCGGGACCATGTAGTTGGGCACCAGCTCGGCCACGTGCGCGGTGAGTTCGGCCGTGGTCGGCGCGGTGCCGGTGCGCGGCTTCACATACGACACCAGCGCGGTGGACCCGGCCGGGGTGCGGTGCCCGATGGTGGTGGCGAACTCCACCGCCGGATGCTTGGCCAGGGCCGCGTCGATCTCGCCGAGTTCGATGCGGAAGCCGCGGATCTTGACCTGGTGGTCGGTGCGGCCCACGTATTCCAGATCCTGTGCGCGCCCGCCGCGTTCGAGCCAGCGGACCAGATCACCCGTGCGGTACATGCGCTCACCGGGCTTGCCGAACGGGTTGGCCACGAACCGCTGCGCGGTCAGCCCGGGCCGCCGCAGGTAGCCGCGGGCCAGGGCCGCACCGGCCAGATGCAGTTCGCCGGTGACCCCGCCGGGCGCCGGATGCAGGCGCGCGTCGAGCACGGTCGCGCCGACCCCGCGGATGGGTCCGCCGATGGTGATCTGCCCGCCCGGTGCCATGGGCTGCGAAATCACCGTCACGATGGTGGTTTCGGTGGGCCCGTACACGTTGTAGAGCTTGCGGCCCGGGGCCCACCGGGTGACCAGGTCCGGTGGCAGCGCCTCGCCGCCGACCAGCACGTGCCGCAGCGCGGTGACGCCGGTCGGGTCGACGGTGCCCAGCGCCGAGGTGGTGATGAAGGCGTGGGTGATGCCCTCGTCGATGAACACCTGCCCCAGTTCCTGCCCGCCGACCACGCCGGGCGGGGTGATCACCAGGGTGGCCGCGCCGCCGAGGGCGAGCAGCAGGTCGAGCATGGCGGCGTCGAAACTCGGTGTCGCGAAGTGCAGGACGCGGCAGCCGGGTCCGACGTCGAAGCGGTGCGCGGTCTCGGCGGCGAAGTTGGACAGGCCGCCGTGGGTGACGACCACGCCCTTGGGGATGCCGGTCGAGCCGGAGGTGTAGATGACATACGCCGGGTTGTCCATGCGCAGCGAGGTGGTGCGCTCCTCGTCGCGGATGGGCGCGTCGGAGGTGGCCAGTACGCGGCGCCGGAACGACGGCGCGTCCAGCACGGTCCAGTTGGCCCCGTCGGGCATGCGCTCCCGATACGTGGACAGCGTGATGCCCACGGCCGCACCCGAATCCAGCAGCATGTGGCTGATGCGCTGTTCCGGGTAGTTCGGGTCGACGGGCACGAACGCGGCGCCGGCCTTGGCGATGGCCAGCATGACCGCCACCGATTCGGCCGAGCGCGGAATCCCCATGGCGACCAGGGTTTCCGGACCGACCCCGTAGGAGATGAGGACACGGGCCAGCCGGTTGGTCCAGCGGTCGAGGGCATCGTAGGAGATCTGGGTGCCCGCCGAACGGACCGCGATGGCCGCCCGGTTGAGGTTGGCGGCGGCCTCGAACACCTCCGGGAAGGTGATGGGCAGCCCGGGTTCCGGGCCGCGCACCGGGGCCAGCGCCGACCATTCGCTCGAATCGAGGAGTTCCAGATCGCCCACGGCGGTGGCGGGATTGGCGGCCGCCGCGCCGAGCAGCCGCACGAACCGCTGGGCCAGCCGGTGCGCGGTGATCTCGTCGAACAGGTCCGAGGCGTAGTTGACCGACACCGTGATGCCGTCGGGTTCGCGCTTGTCGGTCCAGGATTCGGTGAGGGTGAACTGCAGATCGAATTTGGCGATGCCCGGATCGGCGTCATCGGCCTCGATGCGCATGCCCGGCAGTTCCAGCACCCGCACCGGCTGGTTCTGCACCGACAACATGACCTGGAACATGGGGTGGTGTGCCTGGGAGCGCACCGGATTGAGCACCTCGACCAGCCGCTCGAACGGCACGTCGGCGTGGGCGAAGGCCTCGAGGTCGGTGTCGCGGACCGCGCGCAGCAGGTCGGCGAATCCGGCCCCGCCCTCGATCCTGGTGCGCAGCACCAGCGTTCCGACGAACATGCCGACCAGCCGGTCCAGTGCGGGGTGGCCGCGTCCGGCGATGGGTGTGCCGACGGTGATGTCGTCGCCGGAGGTCAGTCGATGCAACAAGGCAACCAGTGCCGCGTGCAGCACCATGAACATGGTGACGCCGTGTTCGGCCGCGAGCATCTGCAGCTCACGGTGGGTGAACGCGTCCAGGGTGCAGTCGACGGTGCCGCCGCGGTAGCTCGGAACCGGCGGTCGTGGCCGATCGGCAGGCACTGCAAGCAGTTCCGGGATGCCGTCGAGGGCGCGCCGCCAGTAGTCGAGCTGGCGGCTGATGACCGAGTCCGAATCGTCCTCGCGGCCCAGCACATCCTGCTGCCACAGCGTGTAATCGGCGTACTGGATGGGCAGTTCGGGCCACTCCGGGGTGCTCTGCCCGCCGCTGTGCGCCCGGTAGGCGGCGGCGACGTCGGCGGCCAGGGGTTGCAGCGACCAGCCGTCCATGGCGATGTGGTGCACCACCAGGATCAGCACGTGTTCGGTCTTGGATCCGGTGATCCGCAGCAGGGCCGCGCGCAGCGGCACGCTGGTGGCCAGGTCGAAGCCGCCCGCAGTGACGCGGCGAATCTCGCTGGGCACCGCCGATTCCGGCACGGTGCGCAAGGGCAGGGTGACCGCCGCCTCGCCGGGTTCCAGGATCTGCTGGCAGGGTTCGCCGTCGATCTCGGGGAAGACGGTGCGCAGGGTTTCGTGCCGGCGCTGCACCTCGTGCAGGGCCGCGCGCAGTGCCGGGATGTCGAGTTCGCCGTGCAGGCGCAGCGCGACGGGAACGTTGTAGGCGCCCAGCGCTTCTCCGTGATCCCCGGAGGCGTTGAACTTCTCCAGGAACCACAGCCGCCGTTGCGCGGCCGAGAGTGGGATCCGCGCGGGCCGGGTGCGTATGCGCGGTTCGGGCCGCAGGTCCGCCGAGGCGGATCCGGCGTCCAGGGCCGCGGCGAGTCCGGCCACCGTCGGTGCCGCGAACACCGCCCGCACCTCGAGGCGGACCCCGGTGGCGGTGGCCAGGCGCGCCACCAACTGGGTTGCCAGCAGCGAGTTTCCGCCGACCTCGAAGAAGCTGTCGTCCGCGCCCAGGGCCTCGGCCCCGACCAGATCGCCCATCACCTCGGCGACCAGGCGCTCGGTGTCGGTCTCCGGGTCGCGGGAGACCACGGCGACGGCGGCCTGGGGTTGCGGCAGCGCGTCGCGGTCGAGCTTGCCGACCGGCGTGAGCGGGATGCGGTCGAGCAGGGTGAGCGAGGACGGAACCATGTGCGCCGGGAGGTGTTTGGCGCAGTGCGCGCGCAGCTCCTCCAGGTCCGGTGCCGCGGCCAGGTCGAGGGGCAGCACGTAGGACACGATGCGGCGCACGCCCGCGATCTCGCGGACCTCGGTGTGGGCGAAGCGGATTCCCTTGTGTCCGGTGAGCACGCCGTCGATCTCGCCGAGTTCGATGCGGAATCCGCGCACCTTCACCTGGTGGTCGCTGCGGCCCAGGTACACGATCTCCCCGCCCGCGGTCCAGCGCACGACGTCGCCGGTGCGGTACAGGCGTGAGCCCTCGGGACCGTAGGGGTCGGCCACGAAGCGGGTGGCGGTGAGGTCGAAACGCTCGAAATAGCCGCGCGCGCCGCCCTGTCCGCCGATGTAGAGCTCGCCGGGCACCCCGACCGGGACCGGGCGCAGCCGCTCGTCCAGGACCAGGGCGCGGGCCCCGCGCACCAGGCTGCCGATGGTGATCGGCTCACCGACGCTGAGCGGTCCGGCGATGGTGACCACCACGGTGGTCTCGGTGGGCCCGTACCCATTGAACATCATGCGCCCGGGCGCCCAGCGCGCCACCAGTTCCGGCCCGCACGCCTCCCCGCCGACCATGACCGAGCGCAGATGCGGCAGCGCCCACCGTTCCCGGTCGATGGTGGCCAGGGCGGCCGGGGTCATGAAGGTGTGGCTGACTTCCTCGCGATCCATGAGCGCGGCCAGCTCGTCGCCGCCGTAGACGTCCGGCGGGACGATGATCATGGTCGCGCCCGCGCCGACCGCCAGCAGCAGGTCGAAGATGGCGGCGTCGAAGCTCGGGGACGAGAAGTGCATGGTCCGCGAGTCCCGGTCCACGCGCATGCGCTCGCGGATCTCGTCGGCGAAGTTGGACAGCCCGCCGTGGGTGACGGCCACGCCCTTGGGTTTTCCGGTGGAGCCGGAGGTGTAGATGACGTAGGCGAGGTCGGCGGTCCACAGGGTGGTGGTGCGTTCGGCGTCGGTGATCGGGCCGTCGTCGAGGACCTCGAGTTCGTCGAGGAGCTCGGCATTGTCGAGCAGCAGCCAGTCCACGGCGTGGTCGCCGGCGGCGGCGTACAGATCGGCGGCGTGCTCGGTCATGCTGATTCCGACCCGGCAGCCGGAGTCGGTGAGCATGTGCCGCACCCGATCCGCCGGATAGTTGGGGTCCACCGGCACGAACGCCGCACCGCACTTGGCGACGGCGAGGGCGGCCAGCACCGATTCCACCGACCGGGTCAGGCCCAGCGCCACCCGGTCGCCCGGGCCCAGGCCGCGGTCGATGAGGGCGCGCGCCAAACGGTTGGAGTAGACGTCGGATTCGAGGTAGGTGAGTTCGGTGTCGTCGAAGCGCAGGAACACCCGGTCGGCATTGAGGTGCGCGGTGGCCGCGAAGTAGGCGGCCAGGCTGCACTGCGGTTCGGGCGCGGGACCCCAGGCGGGGGTGAGCAGTTCGCGTTCGAGTTCGGTGCGCGCGTCGATATCGCGCACCCGGGTCCGCGGGTCGGCGGCGACCGCGTCGAACACCCGCAGCAGCCGTTCGGCCAGGGTCTCGACGGTGGCCTGGTCGAAAAGCTCGGCGGCGTAGACGAATTCGAAGACTCGGTCCTCGGCCGCGGCATCGTCGCCGGCACCCCGGTCACCGGGCAGCACCCGCAGTTCGAGGTCGAACTTGGCCAGGGCGATATCGAGTTCCTCGGCCTGCAGCGACAATCCGGGCAGTCGCAGCGCGGGCACCGGGGTGTCCTGCACGGTCAGCGCGACTTGCAGCAGCGGCCGTGCGCCGTAGCGGCGCTGGCCTTCGTCGGTCTGCAGTTCCTCCACGACCCGCTCGTAGGGCACCTCGGCGTGCGCCATGGCGGCCAATTCGGTGTCGCGGTCGGCCTGCAGCAGTTCGGCGAAGCTGCGGTCGGGATCCACGTCCGAGCGCAGGATCAGCGTGTTGACGAACATGCCGACCAGATCGTCGAGGCGGGTGTCGGTGCGCCCGGCGACCGGGGTGCCGATGACGATGTCGCGGCCGCCGGTGACGGTGCGCAGCAGCACCGCCAGCGTCGAGCGCAGCACCATGAACAGGCTGACACCGTGAGCGCGGGCGACCTCGGCGAGCTTGCGCTGCAAGGCTTCCGGCACCTCGAAGCGCACGGCCCCGGCCCGCTGGGTCGGTTCGGCCGGACGCGGCCGGTCATAGGGCAGCGGCAGTTCCTCGGGCAGGTCGGCCAAGGCGGTGCGCCAGTAGGCCAGCTGCGCGGCGGCGGCGCTGTCGGCATCGCTGTCGGCGCCGAGGATTTCGCGCTGCCACAGGCTGAAGTCCGCGTACTGCACCGGCAGCGGCGTCCAGGTGGGCGCCGCGCCGCCGTGGCGGGCGGTGTAGGCGAGGGCCAGGTCGCGGGTGAGCGGGCCCAGCGACCAGCCGTCGGCGGCGATGTGGTGCAGTGCGATGCCGAGCAGGTGGCGGCGGGTCCCGGTGCGCAGCAACGTCATTCGCAGCGGGATCTCGCGGGCCAGATCGAATCCGCGCCGGGCCAGCGAGCGCAGGGCCTTGCGGGCCCCGAGCTCGTCGGTCTCCACGGCCTCGAGCACCGGCAGGCAGCGCGCGGTGTCGAGCACCACCTGGTAGGCGCCCCGGTCGTCCTCGGGGAAGACCGTGCGCAGCACCTCGTGGCGTTCCACCACGTCGGCGAGGGCGGCGCGCAGGGCGTCGATATCGGGTTCGCCGTCGATCCGCAGGACGAAAGCAATGTTGTAGGCGCTGGATTCGGGGGAAAATCTATTGAGGAACCACAGTCGCTGCTGCGGCAGGGACAGTGGCACGCGCTCCGGGCGCGGTGTGTGCACAGCCAGCGCGACACGCTGCGTCCGGGGCGCTTCCGCGAGACGGGCCGCGACACCCGCGACCGTGGGTGCCTCGAAGATCGCCCGCACCGGCAGCTCCACCCCGAATTCGGTGTGCAGGGCCGCGGTCAGGCGGGTGGCCAGCAGCGAGTTGCCGCCGATCTCGAAGAAGTTGTCCTCCGCGCCGGGCGCGGTGCCGCCGAGCACGGTGCCGAAGACGAGCGCGACCTGTTGTTCCAGTTCGGTTTCCGGGGCGCGGGT